>NZ_RZTF01000214.1:1509-5511 GCF_004023175.1 Mesorhizobium sp. M7A.F.Ca.MR.362.00.0.0 | reverse complement strand
GTTCGAGCTGCGGCCCGAACTGGGCTTCTGCGGCGCCGGCGTCGACATGTTGATCCGCGGCCGCATCGCCATCGGCAGGCCCGATCCGGTGTTCAAATTCGGCCGCATCCCTGTATTGGCGATGTTCTTCACGATCTTCATGCACCCGACGGTCGTCTACAACAGGAAGGTCATCGACGACAGCGTTCTCCACTACGACCCGATCTACAGGCACGCCGAGGACTTCGATCTTTTCAGGCGGCTGGCCGGCCGTTACCCGGCAGCCATGATGCCCGAAAACCTGGTCGTCTACCGCGTCCATCAGGCAAGCGTGACCAGGCGGCACGTCACGGAGATGCGCAGGACGCATTTGCGCATCGTGGCCGAGAATCTTGAGCGCGAGGGCCTGGCGCAGGCCACGCGGGACCTGCGCGACATCGGCGATGCGGTCAGCCACGACACGGTCGCCCGTGCGGCCAGCTTCATCGTCGCGCTGGAGGAGGAAATCCGCTCGCTGCCGGCGGCGACGCGGCCGAGCTTCGAGGCTGGCGCGCTGAACCTGTTCTATTTCCTCTACCAGCTCGTCGCCGACGAAAAGCAGCCGGCGCTGACGCATGAATTGCTGACGCGGACCGCGAAATGGAACGCCATCCGGCGCCGCGAGCAATATGCGCTGCGGCCCGGCGCCTGGGCGCCCTGGCTCAGCCTCGCCTCGCTGTCGGCCGCCAGACAAGCCGATGCCATGGCGTACTTCTTCAAATCCGCACCCGCCGCGGCGGTTCTGGCGTCTCATCGGTTGAGTTAAAGGCATGATCGTCAAAGCCCACCAAGCTCTGCAGCGCGATCGTTCGACGGCGCTTGACCCTGCCCCGACCGGTCGCGGCCGTGACCGATCGGCGCCGGAAGTCAGCTTCATCATCTGCACCCGCAACCGCGTCGCCGTGCTCGATGCCTGCATCAAGTCGGTACAGGCCGCCTGCCGCGCACATGCCGGATTCGCCGCCGAACTCGTGGTCGTCGACAACGGTTCGAGCGACCGCACGGCCGAACGCCTGGCCAGCATCGCCGCTGCGTCGGACATTCCGTTCACGCCCGTCTGCGAGCCGCGCCCAGGATTGGCGGCTGCCCGCAACGCCGGGCTGCGGCGCGCGCGCGGCCGTGTGCTCGTCTTCGTCGACGATGACTGCGCGCTCCATCGCGACTATTTGCGCGATCTGGAGCGACACTATGCGTCCGGGGAACAATGGCTCATCCGGGGCGGCCGTGTCGAGCTTGGCGATGCCAGGGATTTGCCGTTCACCATCAAGCGGTCGTGGGCGCGCGAGCGGCTGACGCCGGATGTTCATCCCGGCGGTTTCGTGCTGGGCTGCAACATGACGATGCACCGCGACGTCGCGGCCCGCATCGGCTATTTCGACGAACGCTTCGGCGCCGGCGGACCATTGCGGTCGGCAGAGGATACCGATTATCTCGTGCGCGCGATGCTGCTCGGCATCGCGGTCGAGTATGTGCCTGATATGACGATATTCCATCATCATGGCCGGCGGGATCGCAAAGCCATCGAAAAGCTGCACCGCGACTACAGTCTGGGCAATGGCGGGCTCTGCCTGAAGCATGTTCGCCACGCGCCCTGGCTGCTTCGCCATTTCTACTGGGCCGCAAGAGGGGCTTTCCGGGAATTGACGGGGGGACCCGCCTTCGATCGTGAACTCAACCTGCCGCACTGGCCGATCGTCGCCATGAATTTGCTCGGCGCGGCCAGGTTCGCGGTTCTCCTGCTGGCCAGACGGCCGCGGGCCGAGCCGGTGCGGCAAGATCAGCAAGCCAATGCCCAGGCGAGGTGAAACGCTATAATGCCGATGCTGCCGCCAAGCCTGCCGATGCTGTTCCGGGCGTTCGGAAAGCGGCAACTGCGCCTGCTTCCGGCGGTGGTGGTACTCGGCCTGGTCAGCGCCGTCCTCGAAGGGTTCGGCATTGGCCTGATCATCCCGTTGCTGGGCATCATCATGGGACATGGGGATGCGGCCGGCATGGACGGCTTCTCCGCTGCCCTCCAGCATGTCGGATCGGGCCTGAGCGAGCGCGACCGGCTTGTGGTCATTTCGGTCGCCATCCTCGGCTCGATCGTCCTGAAGAACGTCTTCGCCTTCGCCAACACGCTGCTGACGACCTTCATCTCCGGCAAGGCAAGCCATTCCATCCGCAGCGCCTTGTCGGAGCAGCTGTTGCGGGTCGGCTACCCGTTCTTCCTGCGGCAAAGCCCCGGACGCCTGCTCAACATCATCTCCAACGAATCCTGGCGGGCCTCCGATGCGATCCAGATCATGCTGTCGGCCATCGTCAGCGCATCGGCCGCCATCATCCTCCTGGCTTTCCTGTTGTTGCTTTCGTGGCGCATGACGCTTCTGGTCACGCTCGGACTGGCGCTCGTCCAGATCGCGCATGCCATCCTCTCGGCCAATCTGAAGGAGCCCAGCCGCAGCGTCGCTTCGCGCAACGGCCATCTCGCCTCGCAGATGCTTCACCTTGTGCATGCCGGACGGCTGATCCGCATCTTCGGACAGGAGAACCGGGAAAAGGCGATATTCGACACGGCGTCGGATGCGGTTCGCCGCGCTTCCTTCGCGCTGCTCGTGCGCCAGGGAGCGCTGCCGCCGCTGACGGAGGTTCTCCACGCCATGCTGTTCCTGGCGGTGGTGATCGGCGCCTGGCTGGCGCAGGTGAGTTTCCCGCTGATTATCGCCTTCGTCATCCTGCTCTACAGGCTGCAGCCGCATATGCGGGCCCTGCAGGGCTCGTGGAGCCAGCTGCAGGGCCTGAGCGGATCGCTAGAAGAGGTGACATGGCTGCTGGATCCCGCCGGCAAGCCGCAACCGCCGCAAGGCGACGGGCCGTTCCACGGCCTGCGCCAGGGCATCAATTTCGACGATGTGACGTTCACCTATTCCGGCACGGACCGGCGCGAAGTGGTGCTGCATGCGGCGACATTCGAAATCCGCGGTGGCCGCTCGACGGCGCTGATCGGCCGCTCGGGCGCCGGCAAGACGACGATCGTCAATCTCCTGTGCCGCTTCGTGGAACCGGACACCGGCAGCATCCTCGTCGATGGATCGCCGCTCGACCGGATCGACGCCAGCCAGTGGCGCCGCCACATCGCCCTGGCCAGCCAGGAACTGGAACTGGTCGACGGCAGCATTTTTGACAACATAACCTACGGCCAGGATGCGGCGACAGCCGGCGATGCCGAGGCCGCCGCAAGACTGGCCGAAGCGCATGAGTTCATCGAAAGGCTGCCTCAGGGCTACGAGACCCTGGTCGGCTACAGGGGCGTCAATCTGTCGGCGGGACAGAGGCAGCGGATCGCCTTGGCCAGAGCCCTGGTGCGCGATCCCGATCTCCTCATCCTGGACGAAGCCACCAATGCAGTGGACGGGCTGTCGGAAGCGGCCATCGTCGAGACCCTGAAGTCGAGAGCCGGCCGCCGCACGACCATCGTCATCAGCCACCACCACAGCACCATCTCGTTCTGCGACGACGTGGTCATCCTGAGCGGCGGCCGGGTGAAAAAGCAGGCCCCTTTCGGCGCCCTGGCCTCGCTCAGCATGGACGAGCTTTATCAGCACGAGCCGCTCGACTGAGAAGGCACCGGGCCGGCCCGCGATCGCTTCCCGGGCGTGTTTGCAGCCGCCGGCCGGCGGGTCGTCGCAAAGGTTCGAATCAGAAGCTTGGGGAAGTGCCGCTGGCACCTTCCGTGATCGCACCAATGCCGTGCGGGACCGAGGCGCGCTACCTTACCTGTGCGGCGGACCTGTCGATCCGCCTGGCCGGTGCCCCATTGGGCTTACTCTCCGGGTGAGGTGCCGGCCTCCCATGCACAAAAACAAAACCTGAAGCGCGTCGCCTGAATCCTTTCAGGCGTGGCAGGCCTCAGCCAGCGGCGCCGACATTTCTGCGCATGCGCCGCCTGCCCGTCGTCCGTGCTTTCTTCGCCATTGCCCCGGCTATCTCGACCACGCCGTCCTC
>NZ_RZTF01000214.1:0-1499 GCF_004023175.1 Mesorhizobium sp. M7A.F.Ca.MR.362.00.0.0 | reverse complement strand
GGAGCCGCTCATAGGGCAGCAGCTCCTTGATCCGGGCATTGAGCGAGGCGATTTCTGCTTTGAGGTCCTCGCATTCCTGCCTCTGCACGTCGAACTGTATCTGTTCGGACGCCTGTTGCAGCGTCAGTTGAGAAAGGTTGGCGTTCACCTTGGAAAGACTCATCTTGTCGCTTTCGCTCTCCTGGGCCAGCGCGGACAGTCTTTCATCGGCGATCTTCTTTTCGGCCAGGGCGTCGTTCAGTTCGCTCTTGAGCCTGGCGATCTCGCCTGCGGCTTCGCTGTTTTCGGTCGAGGTTTGCTCCAGCCGCGATTGCAGGTTCTGGATCTCCGCGCTTAACCCGCGCATTTCCGCCTGGCTGCGAGCCAGCTCGGCTTCCTTGTCGCCTTCCATCATGCGTGCCGCTTCGTTCGTTTCCGACAGCTTCGCCTGTGCGGCCTCGAGCGACTTCTGGAGCCGCATCTCCTCTTTCTCGCTCTTGCCGAGCGCGGCCAGCAGCTCCGCCAGCCGCGCTGCTTCGCTGGCATGGATTGTCGACAGCTCGTCGAGCCTGTGGCGCGCCTGCGATTCCCGCTTCAGCGCCTTGTCGAGTTCGATCGAGAGGTTGACGTGCTTTTCGCGCAGCATCTTGCTTTCGCGCAAGCGCCTGTTGGCCTCGACCGTCCTGGCGGTCAGCCGCTTGGCGATGTCGCCGAACTCCGCTTCGCGTTTGGCGCTCGCATTGGCTGTCTCCACCAGTTCCAGCCTCACCGCGGCCAGTGCCGTACGAAGCGTCTCCCGGTCCTGAATCAGGCTTGTCTCGCGCTGCTGCAGCGCTTCGAAAGCGCCTTCACGCTCGCGCAGTTTTTTCACCGCGTCGTGCAGCTTTTCCGACAGCGCCCTCTGTTCGGCGGCCAGGGCGGCATTGGCAACCTCCAGCTCGTTGGCGCGCAGGATGTCGCTGTGGAGGATGTTGAGGAATTCACGCGTCAGATGGTGTGAGGTGCCGATCTCCGACAGCTTGTCGTTGATCTCCTCCAGATAGTCCCTGGCGTCATGGAAGAGACCCTCGAAGGCGCTCAATGCAGCCAGCCGGGTCTGTGTATGGGCGGTCAGCCGTGGCGCGGTTTCGGAACTGTCCGCATCGCCCGCGGCGTCGGCCAGGCCTGGGGTGGCCCGCCATCGGCTGCCGCCTGGGCATCCGGCACATCGTCGCTCTCTGGCGGCACCAGGTCGTCGGCATCGAGACTTGCATCCAGCGCGTCCGCCAAATCGATCTGCAGGTCCTGGATCGCTTTATCCACGTCTTCAGCACGCTTGATCAGGCCTCTGAAGTTCATCACCAAACTCCCCTTACGCATACCTCGCTTCGAACTTAACAAATTGCTAATATATCCTTACATCCGCTGCTTGCGCAGGGGAAGCCCCGTCGGCACAAAGGTAAATTTGGGACATTTGGGGGGTTGGATGCTGCGAGCGACCAATGCCGCGGCAGGGAAAAGCGTGCAGCGCCGCTGACCCC
>NZ_RZTF01000213.1:5629-11243 GCF_004023175.1 Mesorhizobium sp. M7A.F.Ca.MR.362.00.0.0 | reverse complement strand
TGTTCGACGCCGTCACCAAGGAGCCGGAGAAACCGAAGTTCAAGACGGTCATCGTAACGCGCGGCACGAAGGCCGAGGAATACCAGGTTCCTTCGCGGGACCAGAAATAAGCCAGTGGGGACTGGGTGAGGGACGGGACAATGTTCGGGCTGTTCACATATCGGGTCATGGGGCGGTTGCGCATTTTGCGTGCGGTGGCTGTCGCGTCTTCGCTGGCTGCTGCCGCGATGCTGGCTTTCGGCGCCTCGGCGAGAGCTGACAACGACATCGTCTATGTGTCGTCGACCAAGAATGCGTCGATCAAGGTTGCCAAGGGCAAGCCGAAGACGATCATGACCAGTGCCGCCTTCTACCAGATCGTCATCGGCGACCCGGAGATCGCCAACGTCAATCCGCTGACCGACAAATCCTTCTACGTGCTCGGCAACAATCTCGGCACTACCGGCATTGCGCTGTTCGATGAGAAGAAGCAGCTTGTCGGCACCGTCGACATCGAGGTGACGCTCGACACAGACCAGCTGGCCAGCACCATTCGGGCCAGCGTGCCGGATGCCAGGATCAAGGTCGGATCGGCCAATGGCCGGGTCGTGCTGTCGGGCGAGGCGGATGACGCGGTCGCCGCCGAAAAGGCAAACAAGATCGCAACGCGCTTTTCCGGCACCGAGGAGGTCATCAACTCGGTCAACATCTCATCGTCGCAGCAGGTCCAGCTCAATGTCCGTTTTGTCGAGATCAACCGCCAGGCGGGTCAGGATCTGGGCGCCAAATACGCCGCCAATTTTGCCTACGGCCTCGGTGGCCGCGATGTCTCGATCGATCCGGGTACAGTGCCGGCCGCCGGCACCGGCGAGATCATCGGCAGGCTTTTGTCGAACGGCGTGTCGATCGATATCGCCATCAAGGCGCTAGAAGAGCGCGGCCTGGCGCGGCGGCTGGCCGAGCCTAACCTGATCGCCCGTTCTGGCCAGACAGCGAGCTTTCTCGCCGGCGGCGAATTTCCGATCCCGGTCTCCGAGGACGACGGCAAGATCTCGGTCAGCTACAAGAAATACGGCGTCAGCCTGGATTTTACGCCTACGGTTCTGAAAGACGGGCTGGTCAGCCTTGATATTGCGCCGGAAGTCTCCTCGATCGACGCGTCGGCCTCCTACAATATCGGCACCATCTCGGTTCCCGGCTTCATCGTGCGCCGTGCCAGGACGTCGGTCGACCTGAAGAACGGCCAGAGCTTCATGATCGCTGGACTGCTGCAGTCGCAAAACGACATCACCACGTCGCGCATTCCCGGCCTCGGCAAGATGCCGGTGCTTGGGGCGCTGTTTTCCTCGAAATCCTATCAGCGGCGCGAGACCGACCTCGTCATCATCGTGACGCCCTATCTGGTCAAGCCGGTCGATCCGTCGAAGAAGCTCGTCGAGCCGACAGATGGCACGCAGCCGGCCAGCAACGCCGACTATTTTCTCAACAACACCGAGGAAGTGAAGGATTCCGATGCCGGTCGCACCGTGGCGCTGGCAGACGGCCGCGTCACTCAACCTGCAGCGGCCGCTTCGGCTGGGCATTTCCTCGACCTGCCGAAGGATTGAAGCCATGCGTCTGGTCTTTGGATCGAGCGTCGCCTTGCTGCTGACCGGCTTTGCCGCCGGCTGCACCAGCGACGACTATGTGCGCAGCGAAGGGCCGACGGCCGGCGCCGGAAATGCGCAGGCCGCCAACACCGTCATGCAGATGGTCGATCCCTGGAAATACGGGGTCCAGAACACCAGGCTCCTGGTGCCGGCCCAACGAGGCAGTGCCGCGGCTGTCACACCCGATCAGGCGGCCGGTGCCAAGGCGTCGCAGTCCAGCACGACCAATTGATCCCACGGGCAAATGATCCAACGGTCGATCGACCTGACAGGCTGACAGAATGGCAAACGGCATCAAGACCAGGAAGATCCTGCTCGTATCGACCGACAGGACATTTGCGCAGGACACGCGCACCGCATTTTCCGCCTCCGAGATCATACAGCTCTCGACAGTGGAGAAGAACGTCACCGAGTTGCGCGGCGAGATCCAGGAAGCCGACTTCGGCGCCATCATCGTCGACATGGATGCGGCAAGGCTGGAGGAGGTCGAGTCGCTGCAGCGTATTATGCGCCGGCTGGAGGACAAGGTTCCGGTCGTCGTCGTTACCCAGGAGTTCAACGCCGCCGCGGTGCGCATTCTGGTGCAGCTCAAGGTCGCGGATTTCCTGGTCAAGCCGATCACCACGGCCGATCTGGTGCGCTCCGTCGTGCGGGCGCTGCAGGGACCTGGGCGCGAGGAAAACACCGAGTCGCAGATCTACACCTTCATGCCTGCGGCGGGCGGCGTCGGCACCACGACGCTGGCACTGCAGACCGCCTTCCAGTTGCATCACTCGGTGACGCGCGGCGCGTCGACCTGCGTCGTCGATCTCAATTTCCAGCAGGGCGCCTGTGCCGAATATCTCGACCTCGAACCGCGTTTCGACATCACCGAGATCGAGAACCAGCCCGAGCGTCTCGACCGGCAACTGCTCGACGTGATGCTGTCCAAGCATGCCAGCGGGCTGTGCGTGCTGGCGGCACCGGCGCATCCAGCAGAGATGCGCTCGTTCAAGACCGATGTCGTGGTGCGCATGCTGGACCTCGTTTCGGCCTATTTCGACAATGTCGTCATCGACATGCCACGCACCTGGTTTCCATGGACGGAAACCGTGCTGCTCGGTTCCAACAAGCTCTACATCGTCGCGGAAATGACGGTGCCGTGCCTGCGCCACACCCAGCGGCTGATCCAGGCGGTCTACGAGACTGCCGGCAAGGAAGTTAAGCCGAACGTCATCGTCAACCGTTTCGAACAGAAGATGTTCGACAACGGCATCAAGCAGGCGGACGTTCAGGAAATTCTTGGCGAGCATTTCGTCGGCGGCATCGCCAACAACTACCGGCTGGTGCGCGAAGCGGTCGATCGCGGCGTGCCGCTGCACGAGATCGATCCCAACGCCAATGTCGTCAACGATCTGAAAAAGATCATCCTGCCGGAGGAAGCGGTCCCAACCCGGGCGAAATCGCGCTCGCTGTTTGGCATGGGCCGTGGATTACTGAAGAGGAAAGCCGGATGACCAGCCGCTTCTCCGCCCTGCAGAACCGCGATGCGCTTCCGCAGCGCGTGCCTGAGACGACGCCGGTCGCCCATCATGCCGTCGTCATTCCGACCAGCCGAAAGGCTTTGCCGGCAAAGCCGGACACAGCGCCGGCAAAGAATGCCAACAAGGTGCTCGATGCGCGCGTGCGTATCCACCGGCTGCTGCTCGAAGAGATCAATCTTGTCGCGCTGGAGCGTTTGCCGAAGGATGAGATGCGCCGGCAAGTGCATGATTTCGTGTCGGAAAAGACCAAGCAGGAGCGGATGGCGATCAACACCGTCGAGCTTGACGCGCTGGTCGACGACATCGTCGACGAGATGGTCGGCCTCGGTCCGCTCGAGCCGCTGCTCAAGGACCCCGACATCAACGATATCCTGATCAACGGCCACATGAACTGCTTTGTCGAAAAGAAGGGCAAGCTGCAGCCGGTCCACATTCCGTTCAAGGACGAGGCGCATCTCCTGCGCATCGTCAACAAGATCGTCGCCGCGGTTGGTCGCCGCGTCGACGAATCGCAGCCGATGGTCGATGCCCGCATGCTGGACGGCTCGCGCTTCAACGCGGCCATCCGCCCGGTTGCGGTCGATGGGCCGCTGGTGTCGATCCGCAAATTTTCCAAGAACAAGCTCGGCCTGCACAAACTGGTCGAATTCGGCGCCATCACCCAGAACATGGCCGAAGTGCTGGCGGCGGCCGTGCATGCCCGCAAGACGACGATCATTTCGGGCGGTACCGGCACCGGCAAGACGACCATGCTCAATGCGCTGTCGGCCTTCATTCCGGAAGACGAGCGGCTGATCACCATCGAGGACGCGGCCGAGCTCCAACTGCAGCAGCCGCATGTCGCGCGTATGGAAACACGTCCGGCCAACATCGAAGGCCATGGCGAGCTGAAGCAGCGCGACCTGGTCAAGAATGCACTGCGCATGCGCCCCGACCGCGTCATCCTCGGCGAGTGCCGGGGCGAGGAGGCTTTCGACATGCTGCAGGCAATGAACACCGGCCACGAAGGGTCGATGGCGACCATCCATGCCAACACGCCGCGCGACGCCATTTCGCGGCTCGAGCAGATGCTTGGCATGACCGGAATGCCGATGACGGTGCAGTCGATCCGCAGCCAGATCGCCAGCGCGCTCGACCTGATCGTTCAGTTGACGCGCCTGTCCGACGGCAAGCGCAAGGTGACCAGTGTCGCCGAGGTGACCGGCATGGAAGGAGATGTCATTCAGATGCAGGAGATCTTCCGCTTCGTGCGTACCGGCATGGAGGCCGACGGCAGGATTCTGGGCCACTACGAGGCGACCGGCATCCGGCCGCGCTTCCTCGAGGATCTGCGCGCCATGGGCATCGAGTTTCCCGGACGATATTTCGAACCCGGCCGGCCGCAGGAGTAGCCAAGTGTTCGATGGAATGAGCGCGATCTATGTCGTTTATGCCGCGGCCGCGCTGACCGGCATCCTGATCGCCGAGGCCTGCTACCTGCTTTATGCCGGCCGCAGCGACAAGCGCACCGCCATCAACCGGCGCATGAAGCTGCAGGAAAACAAGATCAGCCAGGAGCAGGTGCTTGTCCAACTGCGCAAGGAACGCGGCCTCGACGCAGGCACGCCGCTGTTTTCGCTGGATCGGTTCCGCGCTTTGCGAACCCAGTCGGGCATGATCATGCCGCTGTCGAAATTCTTGATGATCAGCTGCGGCGTGGCGATGGCGATGACCCTGGTCGCCATCTGGTACGGCTTGCCGCCGCTGATGGGGCTTGTGCTGTTTGTGGTGCTTGTGCCGGTGCTGCCGGTGATCACGCTGCGCTTCAAGCGCAAGCGCCGGGTAAAGCGGTTCGGCATGCAATTGCCGGAGGCGCTGGAACTGATCACGCGTGGCCTGAAGGCCGGCCACCCGGTGCCGGTGGCGATCGCCATGGTGGCGCGCGAGATGCCCGACCCGATCGGCACCGAGTTCGGCGTCATCGCCGACGAGGTGACCTATGGCTCCGATCTGGTTTCGGCGTTGAACTCGCTGTTCGACCGGGTCGGCCAGGAGGATCTGCCGCTGTTCGTCACCGCCGTCTCGATCCAGACCAGTTCGGGCGGCAATCTGCGCGAGATCCTCGACGGCCTGGCGACGACGATCCGCGAGCGCGGCAAGCTGCGCCGCAAGGTGCGCGCCATTGCGACAGAAGGTCGGATGTCGGCCTACATCCTGACAGCGGTGCCGGCGTTGCTGTTCACCGCCATTATGGCGCTGATGCCGGGCTTCTACCGCGACGTCTGGGGCGAGGCGAAAACCTGGTACCTGCTCGGCGGCTCGATCACCTGGCTGATGCTGGGCAATCTGATCATGTTCAAGATGTCGAATTTCAAGTTCTGACATGCAGGGCTTCATCGAATTCCTCGCCTCGCTTGCGCCGACCTCATTGATGCCGGTGGCCATCCTGCTGCTGGCGGCGGGTGCTGCCGCTGTTGCCTGGCC
>NZ_RZTF01000213.1:0-5619 GCF_004023175.1 Mesorhizobium sp. M7A.F.Ca.MR.362.00.0.0 | reverse complement strand
TGCCTGGCCTGTTGTCATGGCGAAGGGCGACCGCAACGAGGTCATGCGCCGGCTCAGGGTCGACAACGGCCCCGTGGCCGCCAAACCAGAGCCGGTGCAGAAGAAGAATACCGGCGTCGTGCGCGAGAAGGCGGTGAAGCGGGCGCAGGAATTCTACGCCAGGAGCGATCCGGAAAATGTCGCCCGGCTGCGCATGAAGCTCATCCAGGCGGGCTACATGGAGCCGCGCGCTGTCGGCACGTTCTTCCTGATCCGGTTCAGCGCGATGATCGGCACGGCAATCGGCGTGTTTGTGCTCAACCGATGGATGGCCAGCCCGGACGCGACGATGGCCAGTCGCTGGACATTCGTCATCCTGTCGGGAGCGGCCGGCTATTTCCTGCCCGGCCTAATGTTGAGCCAGAAAGTGCGGGAACGCAGGCGTGAGTACCGCAACGGCTTTCCCGATTTCATGGACCTGATGATTGTCTGCTCGGATGCCGGCATGAGCATGGAGGCGGGCATAGAGCGCGTCTCCAAGGAACTCGCCAAGACCTATCCCGCGCTCAGCCAGAACCTGCAGCTGGTGTCGTTGGAGCTGAGGGCAGGGCGCAGCCTCGACGATGCGCTGAAGGCGCTCGCCGACCGCCTCAGCCTGGACGAGGTGCGTTCCTTCGCCACGCTGCTGCAGCAGTCCAAGGAACTCGGCACCAGCCTATCGGGGGCGCTGCGCGTCTTCTCCGACGACATGCGCCATAAGCGTATGTCGTTGGCCGAGGAAAAGGCGCACGCTCTGCCGGCCAAGATGTCGGTGCCGGTGGTGGTATGCATCCTGCCGGTGGTGCTGATGATCGCGGCCATTCCAGTCATCGTCAAAATGACGGCGCAATAGCATGATGCCGAAAACCGTGAGGCTTCGATTCGACCTGAAATCGTCCGGCTCTAGCGAGCGCCCCACAAAAGCCCTAGCAAGGGGACTGACAAACCATTGTTATGACCGTACTCGGCCTTGCAGGTGAAAAGTCCATGCTGTTGCGCACTCTCTTCCTCGGCCTTGCCGCAGCCAGCCTGTCGCCCGCTTGCGCCGTGGCCGACGATTGCGGCGATGCCGCCGCCCTGGTGCAGCAGGCCTACCCCAAAGCTCGAAAGAGCGCCGACGGCACCTCATTCACGCTCGAACCCCATTTCAGCATCGCCCTGACGGATGGCGACACGCCGTTTGGGTTGAGCTGCAAGATCTGGCCTGCCCATGACGACCTGCTGTTGGTAGCCGTGCCGCTGATCGACAGCGCCCAATCCAGCGACGACGGCCATGTCGGCGATATCGAGCTTCTGGTCGTCGACAGGAACAGCCTGCAGGTGCGCCAGCGCCTGCTCCAGCCGGGGCTGATCGCCGATGATGCCATCGCCATCCGCAAGATCGAGTTCGATACCGGCCGCTACAGGCTGGCGCCCGGGGTCATGGCCTTCGGCCTGCGCATCGAAATCGCGAACCATTCGCAGGCCAATCCCTTCAGCGAAACCGACCTGCGGCTTTATGTTCTCGCCGGCGATGCCCTGCGCCTGGTACTCGATGGCCTTGTCGTGGCCGGCAATGGCGGCGAGGGCGACACCAATTGCGCGGGATCCTTTCATTCGACCGAGGTCAGCCTGGCAATGAGCCCGACGAGCCATCACGGCTATCACGACATGGTCGCGCTCGAGCGGACGCAAACCGATGACCCGTCTCCCGACAAGGATGGCGAGTGCCAGTCCCATCCCGGCAAGCCGGTGAAACGGACCTACCGGCTGCGCTATGACGGCAACCGCTATCCGGTTCCCGAAGTACTCAAGGTCATGGGGCCGTGAAAGGCCGCTCGCTTCCTTGCTGCCGGGATTCTCTTAGGAATAGGTCTTCGTCTGGTGCCTGGTGGTTAATGACTGGTGTGCCCGAAGCCGAATTTTGGCGGCGTTTCGGCACCGAAGTTTAATCGCCGCTGATATATTGTGTTTCCTGAAGAACGACCCGGCAAATCGGGCGATGAGGCAGGGGCATGCGTCACAGTAATTTCACGGCAATGGCCGCAATGGCGGCCGTCTTGATGATGTCTGGCTGTACGACGAGTGGCGTCGACACCACCAAGACCACCGCCATCCAACCGGCGGCAAACGACACCGAAACCTCCGATCTGGCGCAAGGCAAGGCGCAGTTTCGCGACGCCAATTACGGCCTCGCCGAGAAGCACTTCCGCAAGGCCGTCGAGTTGAAAGCCGACAATGCGGAGGCCTGGATGGGGCTCGCCGCTTCCTATGATGAGCTCGGCCGCTTCGACTTCGCCGACCGAGCCTACGGCCAGCTTTTGAAGGTCGCCGGCCGCAAGCCGCAGATCGTCAACAATATGGGCTATTCGCAACTGCTGCGCGGCAATCGCAAGAAGGCCAAGGCGCTGCTGCTCGAAGCGAAGGTCGGCATGGCCGATCCAACAGTCGTCAACGCCAACCTCGCTCTCTTGAACAAGGGTTGATCTCGCATCCATGGGTCCGGTTTCGGGACACGTGCCATCGACGCTTTGTAAACCCTATCCGCAGGTTGCATCGATGGATTGCCTGAAAACCCGTATCTGAGGGCTGCCGCTGACTTAGAATGCAGCGCAACCGCCGACGCTCAAGAGGCCCTTGCCCGATATGCTGGACTTCAGTTCGCTCCTGCTCGCAGCCGCGCTGTCGGGCATATGCCTTAGCGTCACCATGTTTGCGATCTGGTTCACCGCGCCCAAGGCAGGTTTCGTGCTGACGGTTGCGTGCGGAATTCTGGTGCTCGTCGCGCATGTGATCCTGTTCTGGCGGTACACAAAGGATCCAGATCCACTGCTTTGTCAGATTGTGCTTGCGCTGCTCAGCCTGGGGTTCCTGATCATCTGCTCGTCGGCCATGCAATTTCTGGGGGTGCCCGGCTACGGACGCGCCGTTGCACCTGCGCTTGCCGCCATGGCCATTTGTGCCGTCGTGACCTTTATGGGCTTTGACGGCATTGGCTTCATAGTCACCTACACCACGGTGACGGCGCTGCTGTCGGCGATCGGCGCCATGTTCTGGATCAACGGCAGTCACGATCGCCGCATCCTTCTGGTGGTTTCGTTTCTGAGCGGCACCTGCGCGATGTCGTTTGCGCTTTGCGGCGTGGTTCTGCTGACCAAGGGGCAATGGACGCTCGGGGTTGCGCCCGACAACTGGGCCGAACGATTGAATTCCGTGGTGGCGGTCGCCTGCATGACCGGGCTCGGAGCATTGACGCTCTCCCTCCATCATCTGCAGGCGCAAATTGAACTCAAGGCCGAGACCATGACCGACCCGCTGACTGGGTTGCTGAACCGCCGGGCATTGACGTCGCTCTACGGCGAACGGAGTTTCGGTCCGTTCATGTCCATCGTCATGTTCGACCTCGACCATTTCAAGCGGACGAACGATGTCTACGGTCACCCAGTAGGGGATCAGGTCTTGTGCCGTTTTGCCGCCGTCATCAAGAAATATGCCCGGCCCGGCGTCGACGCTTTTCGCCTTGGCGGCGAGGAGTTCGCAATCGTCATGTCGCGGATGACGGATGAAAAGGCTTACGATCTCGCCAGCAAGATAGGCGTGGCGTTCGGCACCGAAATCGTCCCCACCCAGCTCGGCAAGTTGCGCAGCACGGTCAGCGGCGGCATCGGCTTTGGCGAGGCAAGCGGCAGCAGGCTGGACAACGTGCTCGCCGAGGCGGACGCGGCGCTCTATGCCGCCAAACGCGCCGGACGAAATTGCGTCATCAGCCGCAAGAGGATGGGCAAGGCCGAGCCGATCAAGCCGGCCTTGCGCTCAGCGTAATTACTCCGCGGCACCCAGATAATCCGACAGCGGCGGGCACGAGCAGACCAGGTTGCGGTCGCCGGCGACATTGTCGATGCGTGACACCGGGGGCCAGTACTTGGCTGCCGTGTCGGCGTCGCCGGCCGGATAGGCCGCTTCCAGGCGCGAGTAGGGATGGGTCCACTGGCCGGCCAGCGCCTCGGAGGCGGTGTGCGGCGCGTTGACCAGCGGATTGTCGGCCAAAGGCCATTCGCCCCTGGCGACTTTTGCTGCCTCTGCCGATATGGCGATCATCGCCTCGCAGAAGCGGTCGAGTTCCCGCTTGGGCTCGGACTCGGTCGGCTCCACCATCAGCGTGCCGGCAACCGGGAAGGACATGGTCGGCGCGTGAAAACCATAGTCGATCAAGCGCTTGGCGACATCGTCGACACTGATGCCTGCACTCTCCTTGAGCACGCGGGTGTCGAGGATGCATTCATGCGCGACGCGTCCCTGCCTGCCCTTGTAGAGCACCGGGAAATGCGCACCGAGCCGCGTCGCGATATAGTTGGCGGACAGGATCGCCGTTTCGGTCGCCTGCTTCAGGCCCGAGGCGCCCATCATGCGGATATACATCCAGGTGATCGGCAGGATCGAGGCGCTGCCGAAGGGGGCGGCGGAGACGGCGTGCGCCGAGCCTTCGGTGACATGGCCGGGCAAATACGGCTTCAAATGCGCCTTGACGCCGATCGGCCCGATGCCGGGTCCGCCGCCGCCATGCGGTATGCAGAAGGTCTTGTGCAGGTTCATGTGGCAGACATCGGCGCCAATGTCGCCGGGACGGGCAAGCCCGACCAGCGCGTTGAGGTTGGCACCGTCGAAATAGACCTGGCCGCCATGCTCATGGATCAGTGCGCAGAGATCGCGTGCGCCTTCCTCGAACACGCCATGCGTCGAGGGATAGGTGAACATCAGCGCCGCGAGATTTTGCGCATGCTCAGTCGCCTTGGCCTTCATGTCGTCCATGTCGATGTTGCCGTCTTCGGTGCAGCGCACGACGACGACGTTCATGCCGGCCATCGCCGCGCTCGCGGGATTGGTACCATGCGCCGAGGAGGGGATCAGGCAGACGGTGCGGTGGTTGTCGCCGCGTGAGCGGTGATAGCCGCGGATGGCGAGCAGGCCGGCATATTCACCCTGGCTCCCGGCATTGGGCTGCAAGGTGACGGCGTCGAAGCCGGTGATCTCCGACAGCCAGCCCTCCAGCTCACCGATCATGGCACGGTAGCCTGTCGAGTGCGCGGCCGGGGCGAAAGGGTGCAGATTGGCAATGCTCGGCCAACTCACCGGCATCATCTCGGCGGCGGCGTTGAGCTTCATGGTGCAGGACCCCAGCGGGATCATGGCGCGGTCGAGCGCCAGGTCCTTGTCGGCCAGCCGGCGCAGGAAGCGCATCATCTCGGTTTCCGACTTGTTTTCGTGGAAAACAGGCTGGGTCAGGAACTCCTTGCCGCGCGGCTTGCCGGGCACCGTGCTGTCGGCGGAGGCACCAGCCTTGGCGCCGAACAGGGCCGCGATTGCGTCGAGATCGGCCTCGGTCGAGGTTTCGTCGAAGGCAATGCCGATATGGTCGGCATCGACCGCACGCAGCAACCTGCCACCCTTTTCAGCCGCAGTGGCGATCGAAGCTGCCTTGCCCTTCACCTCGGCCGTCACCGTGTCGAAGCGGCTTGAACCGAGCACGGAGATACCTGCTGCTTTGAGCCCGGAGGCGAGACGATTGGCCAGCGTGTGGATGCGCCCGGCAATCGCCTGCAGCCCGACCGGGCCGTGCCAGAT
>NZ_RZTF01000212.1:9108-11232 GCF_004023175.1 Mesorhizobium sp. M7A.F.Ca.MR.362.00.0.0 | reverse complement strand
CGGCACCGAAACCTGCCTGCGCATCGGCGGCTACATCCGTTACGACATCGGCGGTGGCGACCTCGGTTCGTTCGATGGTGCAAAAGCCGCGGATCACCAGGATGGTGATGACCACAATACCTGGCTGAAGAATACCCGCTTCACGCTGAAGACCTGGACAGGCCAGGAAACCGAACTCGGCACGTTGAAGACCTACACCGAGACCCGCTTCAACTTCGGCGACGACAACGCTTTCGAGGACGTCAACGCCGCCCATAACCGGGACGTCTCGCTGAACTTCGCCTGGATCCAGCTCGGTGGCCTGCGCGTCGGTAAGGACGAATCGGCCTTCGACACGTTCGTCGGCTACGCCGGCAACGTCATCCAGGATACGCTGGTTCCCTACGGCGATTTCGACACCAACGTCGTCCAGTACTACTTCGATGCCGGCAACGGCTTCTCGGCAGTGGTCTCGCTGGAAGAAGGTAACGCCAATGACACGATCGACAGCTATGTTCCGCATGTCGTCGGCGGCGTGAAGTACACGCAGGGCTGGGGCGCCATCACCGGTGTGGTCGCTTATGACAGCAACTATGAGGAAGTGGCCGGCAAGGTTCGCCTGGATGTGAACGTCTCCAACGAACTCTCGCTGTTCATCATGGGCGGCTACGGCTCGGACGATAACCTCAACGACAACCTCGGCAATCATGTCGACGCCAATGGTCGCGGCTTCTACAAGATGTGGGGTGGCAATTGGGCAGTGTGGGGCGGTGGTACCTACAAGTTCAACGAAAAAACCTCGTTCAACGCCCAGGTGTCTGCTGACGATTGGAAGAACGTCGGTGTTGCCGCGAACATCGCTTATGACGTTGTTCCGGGCTTCACCGTCACGGCCGAAGTCGACTACCTCCACGCAGGCCGATTTGGCGATGTCAACTATGTTAACCCATCGTTCACCCCGGCCGATAAGAAGAACAGCATCGGCGGCCTCCTCCGCTTCCAGCGCTCGTTCTAATATATTTCGACTTGTCGAAATCGAAACCCGGCGGGTAACCGCCGGGTTTTTCGCGCCGGATTTTCAGGGGCCTCGGCAAATGCAACTGTGCTGCCCCGCGGCCGAGCCTTGCACTTCTTGAAGGTTTGCGGCCAACAGTAGCCAGCCGCCGAGGCGGAGCCCTGACAGCTTCGGCAACCAGGCTATTTGCCAGTCCGGCAGCGCCTGAGATTTCGCGCCAAGCGCTTCGAGCGCCGACCAGCAGAAAATAATCGGCCAACCGGCGATTGCATTTGGGATCGTCGGGTGCGGAATCACGCGCATCCGTACGCTTCTTCAGCTCAGCAGTGCCAACCAAATCGAGGTGACGTGCATGAGAGGCACGCCAGCCCCGTTTGAATTACGTCTCCGCCAAGTCGCCCAAAGCATCGATTAGCGGCTGGATCTCGCCTTCATAATTCTTCCAGCGCTTGACAGACGATTTGTAGATGGGTTGGCGAACCTGCCAGCGGCTGGGCGTGTTGACCGAACCATCCCTGTCGAAAAAACGCAGGCAGGCGTCATCCCAAGGCAGCCCAAGGTAATCTATGAGGCGGCGTGACTGCGCCTCCTGATCTTCGACCAGCGTTTCGTACTGGTTTTCGAAGATCAGGCCCGGGAAAACCTCGTTCCAATGCTGCATCAGACGGTCATATTCGCGATAGTACAGACCGAGTGTCTTCAGATCGGTGTTGTAACTGTGCCCCTCGCCGAATTTCAAGACATAGCAAGAGACGCAATTGTCGATGGCGTCACGGCGGCAATGGATGATCTTTGCGTTGGGGAAGAGAAGGCCAATCAAACCGATCAGTTCAAAATTATGCGGCATCTTATCCACGATCCTAAGTGCCGCGGGCGCCCGCTCCTTCAGATAGGACAAATGCTCCTCGGCCAATGTTCGGGACAAGCCTTTTGTGATCGACGCGACCGCCGAGTTCAAATCTCCGGCTGACGACCTTCTGAGTTCAATCGCATTCGCCACCCGCCTAAGCTTCATTAGTTCGCCCGCGCCGTGTACATCAGGATGACTGGCGCAGATCTGTTCCGTAAGAGTTGTGCCTGAGCGAGGCATGCCGACCACGAACACGGGAATTTCCGAAGGATTTCCGTAA
>NZ_RZTF01000212.1:268-9098 GCF_004023175.1 Mesorhizobium sp. M7A.F.Ca.MR.362.00.0.0 | reverse complement strand
GCGTGAAGGTCGCAATCAGTGAGTCTATCCAGCGACGGTATTGGTCGATATCGAAGTTGCGGCCTGATGCCTGTTTCGACTTGTTGAAATGGTCGAATGCATCCTTATAGCGTTTGAGGTCATTCAGCACCTTGCCCGCCGCCAGATGAAGGTTCTCGGCACCATCCGGTTCAAGCTTCGGATTTCCAAGTTCGCCAAGAATGGCTTTGAGCTCCTTAGGCTCTTCGGTGAATTTTTGTGTCTGTACCAGGTCATTGTACGCCGCCGGCACCTTGATACGACGTTCGATTGCCTCCTGAAGATAGGCGGCAGCTTCAACCATCCGTCCCACGCTGGTGAGCGCGCGAGCCAGTCCGATCCGCACCTTTGGATGATCCCGGTTTATTTTTAGTGCCTTCTCATAAAGCGGCAAAGCCATCTCGGGTTTGTCAAAGTCGATATAAGCGTCCCCCAATGCACAAAGTGCTTCGATAAGATCTGGCTGCAACTCCAAGGCGTACTGCATATGTCTGATTGCTGGCGAATATTCGCTGACCTTCACATAGGCCGACGCAAGCCCAAGGTGGTAGTAGGGGTTTTTTGGCTCCTCACCCGCCGCCCGCGCGAAATATCGCAAGGCCGCCTCATCGTCGTAGCCCAGGCACACGGTCCCCAAGATATACAGGGCAAGTGGATGGTTGGGCGTACGCGCCAGAACTTGCAGGCATAAGTCCTGAGCTTCGCCGAGCCGTTTGACTTGCTGAAACTGATATGCCTGCTGCAGCAACGCCTCGTCGGCCTGCGCACGCGAAAGCGAATTCGCTTTCGGAAGATTCGGTTGCGGGAATTTGGGTTTCGGTCCGGTTTGGACCTTCAGGTGCTTGGACCAGGCAGGCGGCAGACGATTGTTCATTGCGTCTCGCTAGCAAAAAGATACGCAGGAATCCAGCGTTACGATTGCGGACCGCCGGGTGCTTGCACGGCCAAGTCGGCCACGCTAGCAAGAAGGCCCTTTTTCAAGCGAGCTTCCACCATGCACCAGCGCCCTCCCCTCATGCCGCTCATCGCAGCGCTTCCTTCGACGGTGCCGTTTGTCGGCCCCGAAGCGCAGGAGCGCGAGCGTGGCCGCGCTTTCCGCGCCCGCATCGGCGCCAATGAGAGCAGCTTTGGTCCCTCGCCGCGCGTCATCGCCCGCATGGCCGAGATCGCCGGCGACATGTGGATGTATTGCGATCCCGACAATTTCGATCTGAAGGTGGCGGTGGCCGCGCATCACGGCGTAAAGGCCGAGAACGTCGTTGTCGGCGAAGGCATAGATGGCCTGCTCAGCCTGGTGGCACGCATGTATGTCGCGCCTGGTGACGCGGTGGTTACGTCGCTCGGCGCCTACCCGACCTTCAACTTCCACATTGCCGGTGTCGGCGGGCGGCTGGTGACGGTCCCTTACGAGAACGACCGGGAAAGCCTGGATGGCCTGCTGGCGGCGGTGCGCAAGGACAAGGCCCCGCTGGTCTATCTCTCCAACCCCGACAATCCAATGGGCAGCTGGTGGGACGCGAGCGAGATCATCCGCTTCATCGAGGCGCTGCCGCAAACCACCATGCTGGTGCTCGACGAGGCCTATGGCGAACTCGGGCCGGCCTCGGCGATGGCGCCGATCGATATCTCCAGGCCAAACGTCATCCGCATGCGCACCTTCTCGAAGGCTTACGGGCTGGCGGGCATACGCTGCGGCTATGCGATCGCCGAGGCCCAGGTGATCCGCGACTTCGAGAAGATCCGCAACCATTATGGCGTCAGCCGCATGGCGCAGATCGCCGGCGTCGAGGCGCTCGCCGATCAGGACTATCTGCAAAGCGTGGTGGCGCGGGTCGCGGCCGGTCGCCGACGCATCGCCGGCATTGCCGAAGCGAACGGGTTGAAGCCACTGGCATCGGCGACCAATTTCGTCACCATCGATTGCTGCGGCGATGGCGCTTTCGCGCTGAAAGTTCTGCAAGGTCTGCTGTCACGCGACGTCTTCATCCGCAAGCCCATGGTGCCACGGCTCGATCGCTGCATCCGCGTCAGCGTCGGCCTCGACCATGAACTCGACATCTTCGCCGATGAACTTCCGGGCGCTTTGGCGGCAGCGCGGGGAAACTAGTATCCGGTTGTAGGCAAGCCAGAATCACAAGGCACGCTACAAATTCATTTCCCAGGTCTGGCCGGTCAGATCCTTGCCGAAGCTGTGGTGGTGCTCCTGCGAGACCAGCCTGAAGCCGGCACGTTCGTAGATCGCGCGCGCGGCGACGAGGATGTCGTTGGTCCACAGCACCAGCTTGGTGTAGCCGCAAGCCCGGGCCTGGTTCACGCATTCCGCGACCAGTCGTTTGCCGATGCCGAGGCCGCGCGCCGACGCCTCGACATGCAGCATTCTCAGCTTGGCCATTTCGTCGTCCTGATGAACCAGGAACACCGCGCCGACCGGCTCACCACCGCGCTCTGCGATCCAGCAGAAATCGCGGCCGGGCACGAAATTGCGAATGAAATCGGCGCCGATCTCGGCGAGCATGGCCTCGAACTCGATCGTCCAGCCATATTCCTCGGCATAGAGTTGGGCCTGGCGCTGCACGACCCAGCCGACATCGCCGACGCGATGCGGCCGCAACGTCACCTCGCTGCTGTCACGGGTGGGATCGCCCAGCAATTCCCCCGCCTTGCGCAAGGCGCTGCGCAGTTCATGCAACCTGTCGTCGGGAACGCTTTCGATCAGCCGCGCCGTGTCCCGATCGGCCGCCGCCTGCAGTCTGGCAAGCGCTGCCTCGCCCCGTGAGGTCAGCGAGAGGACCCTTCGGCGCCGATCAGCCGGGTCCGTTCTGGCCTCGGTCAGCCCCTGGCCCGCGAACTTGCGCAGGATTCGCGTCAGATAGGCGGCATCGACACGCAACTGTCTTGATATTTCGGAGGCCGCCGGGCCATTCTCCAGCCGAAAAGCCTCAGCCAGGAAACCTCGCTCCCCGGCGATTTCGGCGGAAGCCGGGTTGCTGCGGTGACCCAGTTCGAACAGCACGCGTGCCTCGGTCAAAGTGAATGCACTTTGTGTCAGCGTCTCGTCGAGAAGGCCGACGGTGCGCGTGTAGAAGCGATTGAAGCGCCTGACATCGGCCACCAATGCGTTGCGTTCGTCCAACATCCGCAGCCACTCCTGAGGCAGCCGTATTTTCCAAAATTAGTGGACGGAGTCAATTAAATTTTCGAGCCTGCGAGGCCAGCCATTGCGCCCGCGCGCAGTTCCCAGGTTGCATTCCTCACGCCACGCGCCAGATTCAAAACGAGACAGGCTTGGAGAGATTCATGGCTGATCGTCGCAGGGAAGTGCTGACGCGGGTCTACGGCAATGTGCAAGGCGTCGGCTTCAGGGCCTGGGCTCGGGATCAGGCCACGAGCCTTGGCCTTGCGGGCTGGGTCCGCAATGAGGCGGATGGGTCTGTAACGGCCCAGATCGCTGGGCTCGATGAGGCGGTCTCGATAATGATCGAGCGCCTCTGGAAAGGGCCGGCCGGGGCTTCGGTCTCCAGGGTCGACGTCGAGGACTTGGCAACACAACACGTTCTTGTCGGGTTCCGGATCATTGCCTGAGCGCGCCGCCTTGAATTAATCGAACGTTCGTTTTATTATCGCTCCACAGAGGAGCTGACATGGCGCGCACGACCGGATCCGATGGCGAAAAGACCGAAGCGACCATCCGTGGGGCGGCGGTCAACCTCATCGCGCGGTTTGGCTACGAAGCAATGTCGATGCGCCAGCTTGCCGCCGAGGTCGGCGTCCAGGCGGCCGCGCTCTACCGCTATTTTCCAACCAAGGAAGAGCTTCTGTTCACGCTGATGCGCGAGCACATGGAGGGTCTGGCCACAGCATGGGAAGCAGCCCGCCCGGCGGACGCAGATTCGGCCCAACTGCTCTCGGCCTATGTGCGCAATCACATCGCCTTTCATATCGAGCGACGGCACGCCACGCATGTGTCGAACATGGAATTGCGCAGCCTGTCGCCCGAACGGCTGACGCAGATCCTGCGCATGCGCACTGCCTACGAAAAGGAACTGCGCACTATTTTACGCGATGGCGCCGAGACGGGCACCTTCAGCATCGACGACACCGGACTGACGGCGATGGCGCTGATCCAGATGATGACCGGCGTCATCGTCTGGTTTCGGCCGGGCGAGCGGCTATCGATCGCCGAAGTCACGGCGACATATCTTTCAATGACAATGCGCCTGGTTGGCGCGAGGATCGGCACCTACAGCGCCGCGCGTCCCTTCGGACGCGCAAAGGACGCTGTAGCATTTTGATTTTGCGCATGATCCCTTTCCGAAAATCAAAGTCGATTTTCGCGGTCATGCGCAGGGAGGAACGGCATGTACACGAACACACTCAGCTTCGGGCATGACGAGGAGATCGAGGCGCTGCGCGACTTGGTGCGGCGCTTCGCCCAGGACCGGATCGCTCCGATCGCCGCCGACATCGATCGCTCGAACGAATTTCCGGCGCATCTGTGGGGTGAACTCGGTGCGCTCGGCCTGCTCGGCATCACGGCCGATCCCGATTTCGGCGGCAGCGGCATGGGCTATCTCGCGCATGTGATCGCCGTCGAGGAAATCTCGCGCGCTTCGGCCTCGGTCGGCCTCTCCTATGGTGCTCATTCCAATCTCTGCGTCAACCAGATCAACCGCTGGGGAACGCCAGCGCAGAAGGGAAAATTCCTGCCGCCACTGTGCTCGGGCGAGCGGGTCGGCGCGCTGGCGATGTCGGAACCCGGCGCCGGCTCGGACGTCGTCTCGCTCAAGCTGCGTGCCGAAAAGCGCAACGACCGCTACGTGCTCAACGGCACCAAGATGTGGATCACCAACGGGCCTGACGCCGAGACCCTGGTCGTCTACGCCAAGACCGACCCGGACCTGAAATCGCGCGGCATCACCGCCTTCATCGTCGAGAAAGCAATGGCCGGATTTTCCGTGGCGCAGAAACTCGACAAGCTCGGCATGCGCGGCTCCAACACCGGCGAGCTCGTGTTCGAAAATGTTGAGGTGCCCTTCGACAACGTGCTGCATGAGGAAGGGCGCGGCGTCGAAGTGCTGATGTCTGGCCTAGACTATGAGCGCACGGTGCTTGCCGGCGGCCCGATCGGCCTGATGGCGGCGTGCCTCGACGTGGCGATCCCCTATGTGCATGAGCGCAAGCAGTTCGGCCAAGCGATCGGCGAGTTCCAGCTGGTGCAAGGCAAGCTGGCCGACATGTACACGGTGATGAATGCCGCGCGCGCCTATGTCTATGCCGTTGCCGCCGCCTGCGACCGCGGCCAGACGACACGCAAGGACGCCGCCGGCTGCGTGCTGTTTGCCGCCGAGAAGGCGACGCTGATGGCGCTGGACGCCATCCAGCTGCTTGGCGGCAACGGCTATATCAACGACTATCCGACCGGCCGCCTGTTGCGCGACGCCAAGCTCTACGAGATCGGCGCCGGCACAAGCGAAATCCGCCGCTGGCTGATCGGCCGCGAGATCATGGCCGAGGGGATGTGATGCCTAGCAAGGGAATGCAAGTGTGCCGGACTGCGGATTGCTTGACACGTCAAACACCCATCTCGTGGGAGGCTGTAGTTTTGCGAGTATTGAGAGATAAGCAGGGCCATAGATGATCCTCTCATTGGCGCATCCAATCACAAGGCGGGGAATATTTGCGATGGCTTTGTTTTCCTCAATTGCGGGCTTTCTCGGACAAGCCAAGGCGCAGAAGCGGCGCTTCTCTGACATTGCGGAATTCAGAGGGCTCGTAATCGCCGCACTCAAACGGCAGCCGGGTGTCGATAGCGCTATCGTAGACCCATCGGATCCCGCAAAGATCAGTGCAAAAATCGGCGGCGTGGAAGTGACGCCCGACGTCACAAACGTGTTCGGCTACTTAAACTCATACCCCGACGAGGACGCTGATGCGGCTATAGACAGACTTGTCCGAAGCCTCACCGAAACGCGACCGACCAAGGCGAGCGAAGAAAATCTCATCGCGGTGATCCGGACCCAGCAATATGTCGAGCACCTCAAATCGATGGGTTTGGATTTGTTGTATGAACCGCTGGTTGGTGAGATCTCGGTTGTCTATATGGTCGACCTTCCGGATTCGGTGTCACCCGTGGCACCAAAAGACTTCCCAGGTCGGGCGCTTTCGGATTTGCGGGTCGTTGCGCTGGACAACGTAAAGAAATGGCTTCCTAGAATTGTCTCCGACGGAGAAGCCGCGTTAGCGTGCCTGTATTATGTCGACGGCAATACTATGTTGTCCACAAGCCTTATACTTGTTGACGATTTCTGGTTGTCAATCAAACCACAGTTTCCTGGCGATGTTTTGTTCGCTCTGCCACGCCGAGACCAGTTGTTCGTCTTCGATGCAGGCAATCCGCAAGCCCAAAGCGCGGCCAGGCAGATGATAGACGTTACGTTCAAGGACGGTTTCAATCTGCTGTCCGACAAGATTTACGAACGCCGCAACGGCAAACTCCTGGCGCAGATGTAGGGGTTGGACATGGCTCCATTGCAAACCCAGATCTCCCCCTCCTCCGAAACCTTCCGTGCCAATGCCGAGCGCATGCGGGCGCTGGTCGCCGACATTGCGGAGAAGGCTGCAACCGTCGAGCGCGGCGGCTCGGAGGAAGCGCGCGAGCGGCATGTTTCGCGCGGCAAGCTGTTGCCGCGGGAGCGTCTCGCCCAGTTGCTCGACACCGGCTCGCCCTTCCTCGAGATCGGCCAGTTCGCGGCATGGTCGATGTATGGCGAGGAGATCTCTTCGGCCGGCCTGATCGCCGGCATCGGCCGCGTCGAAGGCACCGAAGTCATGGTCGTCGTCAACGACGCCACGGTGAAGGGCGGCACCTACTATCCGCTGACCGTGAAGAAGCATTTGCGGGCGCAGGAGATCGCGCTGCAGAACAATCTGCCTTGCATCTACCTCGTCGACAGCGGCGGCGCCAACCTGCCCAACCAGGATGAGGTGTTTCCCGACCGTGAGCATTTCGGCCGCATCTTCTACAACCAGGCCAACATGTCCGCCGCAGGCATTCCGCAGATCGCCTGCGTCATGGGTTCCTGCACGGCGGGCGGAGCGTATGTGCCGGCGATGTCCGACGAGACGATCATGGTGCGCAACCAGGCGACCATCTTCCTCGGCGGTCCGCCGCTGGTGAAAGCGGCCACTGGTGAAGACGTCAGCGCCGAGGATCTCGGCGGCGCCGATGTGCACACGCGGCTTTCCGGTGTTGCCGACCACTATGCACTCGACGACAACCATGCGCTCGCCATTTGCCGACGCATCGTCAAAAACCTGAATCGGAACAAGACTGTAAGTCTGAACTTACAGAAATCGATTCCGCCGCTTCATCCCGCGGATGAACTGTACGGCATCGTGCCTACTGACCTGCGCCAGCCCTATGACGTCCGCGAGGTGATCGCGCGCATCGTCGACGGTTCCGAATTCGACGAGTTCAAGCAGAATTACGGCACCACGCTGATCACCGGCTTTGCCCATCTGCATGGCATGCCGGTCGGCATCATCACCAACAACGGCGTGCTGTTTTCCGAAAGCGCGCTGAAGGGCGCGCACTTCATCGAACTGTGCTGCCAGCGCAAGATTCCATTGGTCTTCCTGCAGAACATCACCGGCTTCATGGTCGGTCGAAAATATGAAGCAGGCGGTATCGCCAAGGATGGCGCCAAGCTGGTGATGGCGGTTGCCACCGCCAAGGTGCCGAAGATGACTGTCATCATCGGCGGTTCGTTCGGTGCCGGCAATTACGGCATGTGCGGCCGCGCCTATTCGCCGCGCTTCCTGTGGATGTGGCCGAACGCCCGCATCTCGGTGATGGGCGGCGAACAGGCGGCAACGGTGCTTGCCATGGTCAAGCGCGAAGGCATCGAGCGCAAGGGCGGGGAATGGAGCGCCGAGGAGGAGGCGAAATTCAAGAAGCCGATCCTGATGAAATACGGGCATGAGGGCCATCCGCTCTATTCGTCCGCACGCCTCTGGGACGACGGCATCATCGACCCTGCGAAGACCCGCGACGTGCTGGCGCTCAGCCTGTCCGCTGCGCTCAACGCCGAAATCGAGGACACGCGCTTCGGCGTGTTTCGGATGTGAGAATGGACGGTCAACTTCGACGGAAAAACGGCGGAACTATACCGGCAGGCCGTTGCTGCCGTGCGAAAAGGCTGAACTGTATGGACCAATCGATTCATCAGCATAGGCGGCTTCGATTCTCAAACAGTGAACTGGCGGCGAGGCAAAATATTCGTTACTGCTTATCCTGCATGGGGCAATGGGGACGGGCTGGAAATGAAACTGAAATATTGCCAGGGAACGGCTGCTTCGATACTTTCTGTATTTCTAATATTAACGGCGACCGACGCCGGCTCGGCGGAATCGCTCGCAGGACGCAAGGGAGACGTGCGTTTTCCGCCGACCTTGGGTTCGGGCGAATGCAACGTTGCCTACAAGGGTTATGTCGCGGCGAGCGGTCATTCGGCCTACGCTACAACCTTTTATTCGCGTGTCGTCGACCTCTACATTGTCTGCGGGACGAAGCTCAACGCGCCGTCCCAGAAGGCGGCGGAAGAGACGGCGCTGCGCAATTGCCAAGCCGGCTTGACACGGTGGAAGCTCAAGACCGCGAGTGGCGGCTGCGCAATCTCGTCATCGAAATAGATACTACCGACCGCAAGGTAGAGCACTCCCTTGGTAAGGGAGTGCTCTACGCCGAGGGCTGGAATGGCTCACGGGACAGTACCCCCCTCTGCCCTGCCGGACATCTCCCCCACGTGGGGGG
>NZ_RZTF01000212.1:0-236 GCF_004023175.1 Mesorhizobium sp. M7A.F.Ca.MR.362.00.0.0 | reverse complement strand
AGGGGGAGATGTCCGGCAGGACAGAGGGGGGTGTTCAAGCGCCCTGCTTCCCATGGACTTCGAACCTTACATGCGGAGGCTCCATGTTCGCCAAGATCCTGATCGCCAATCGCGGTGAGATCGCTTGCCGTGTCATCCGGACGGCGCGCAAGATGGGTGTGCGCACTGTCGCCGTCTATTCGGATGCCGATGCGAGATCCCTGCATGTCGAGATGGCCGACGAGGCGGTGCATATC
>NZ_RZTF01000211.1:4568-11272 GCF_004023175.1 Mesorhizobium sp. M7A.F.Ca.MR.362.00.0.0 | reverse complement strand
ACATAGAGGCTGTCATGGCCGGCGTCGCGATCGGCATTTGCCTTGTTGAACAGGCTGGCGAACCGTTCCCTCAGCGGCTGAAGTTCGGGCGGAAAGGGGTCTTTCCCCTGTGACAACAGCTTCGCCATCACCTCGGCCGCGATTACGGTCGCTACAAAGTCGCCCTGTTCGTTGAGAACTTGCTGAAGCAGCGTTTCACCGGCATATTCCAGCAGCATGCTGTGGCCGTCGCGGCCGAGCAGGCGCACCGCGCCTGCGCCGCGCCGCCAGGCGAGATAATGCTCGCCGCGCAACTCGTCGGCGACATCGTCGAAAGGCTTGAGCGCCTTGACGATCGCCGGCGAGCCGTCTTCGCGCAAAACCTTCCAGATGCGGCTCGAAAAGGTCTCGGCAATGAGTTCGGGCGCGCTGACTTTCCAGCGCGCCGGAAAGGCTGGCGTGTCCATCAGAGGCCGAGCATCAGGTCCATGTTCTGCACGGCGGCACCGGAGGCACCCTTGCCAAGATTGTCATAGACCGCCAGCAGCAGGGCCTGCGCCCGTTTGTCATTGGCAAAGACATAGACCTTCATCCGGTTGGTGCCGTTGTAGACCTCGGGATTGATCTCCGGCATGCGCTCCGAATGCGCATAGGGCGCCACTTCGACCACGCCGCCCTTGATGGCGGCGAAATGGTCGGCAATCGCCGCATGCAGCTCCGCACCGGTCGGCACATGGTCGAGGCCGCCAAGCTGCAACGGCACGACGGTGATCATGCCTTGCGCGAAATTGCCGACCGCCGGCTGCATGATCGGATCATGCGACAGCCTGGCATAGGCCCTCAATTCCGGCACGTGCTTGTGCTGAAGCGTGAGGCCGTAGGGCAGGAATTCCGAGGCTTCCTCGCCCTTGGCGACATAGTCCTCGATCATCGGCCGTCCGCCGCCCGAATAGCCCGAAATGCCGTTGACGGTGATCGGGAAATCCGCCGGCAGCAGGCCTGACGTGACCAGCGGCCGTAGCGTGGCGATCGGTCCCTGCGGCCAGCAGCCTGGGTTGGCGACGCGTTTTGCCGAGGCGATCGCCTTTGCCTGGTCCTTGTCCATCTCGGCGAAACCATACGCCCAGCCTTCCGCCACGCGATGCGCGGTCGACGCATCGATGACCTTGGTGGTGTCGTTGGCGATCAGCGAGACGCTTTCCTTCGCCGCGTCGTCAGGCAGGCACAGGATCGCGACATCGGCGGCGTTGAGAAACTCGGCGCGCGCCGCCGTTTCCTTGCGGCGTTCGGTCGGGATGGAAATGATCTCCAGATCACTGCGCTCGGCAAGCAGCGCCCTGATCTGCAGGCCGGTGGTGCCGTGTTCGCCGTCGATGAAGATTTTCGGTTTCATGGGTTGATCAAATTCCCTGATATTTCAAGATTATATGCCCTGCCCTTGAATCACTGCGGCACCATTGTGGTTGCCGTTGTTCAACTCTTCAAGCCGGGCCTTTCGCTCAGCCAGCAGGCCGAGATATTGCATGGCCACCATAGAGCCGGCGATCGCCGTTATATCGGCGTGATCATAGGCCGGCGCAACCTCTACGACGTCGGCACCGACAATATCGATCTGGTTGAGTTGGCGCAGCGTCGACAGGATCTTCGCCGAGGACGGCCCGCCGGCAACTGGCGTGCCTGTGCCAGGCGCGTAGGCCGGATCGAGGCAGTCGATGTCGAAGGTGAGGTAGGTCTTCTTGCCGCCGGTGCGGTCGACGATGGCGTAGGCGATATCGGACGCCCGCATCTCCTCGATTTCATGGCCATGGAGGATCTTGATGCCGAACGTGTCGGGTGCATGGGTGCGGATGCCGATCTGGATCGAGCGGTCGGGGTCGATGATGCCTTCCTTGACGGCACGGCCGACGAAGGATCCGTGGTCGATGCGCTTGCCGTCGTCCGGCCAGGTGTCCTGATGGGCGTCGAACTGCACCAAGGCGAGCGGACCATGGATGGCGGCATGCGCCTTGAGCAGCGGCCAGGTGACGAAATGATCGCCGCCGAGCGTCAGCAGGAAGGCGCCGGACTTCAGGATCTTGGCCGCTTCACGTTCGATCGTGCCGGGTGTCTTCTGGTGATTGCCCGAATCGAGCAGGCAATCGCCATAGTCGACCACCGCCAGATGCTCGAACAAATCGCGTGAGAACGGATATTGCGGGTCGTTATCGAGGATCGCCGAGGCGCGGCGGATCGCCTGCGGCCCGAAGCGGGCGCCCGGCCGGTTGGTGACGGCGGCATCGAAGGGAATACCCCACACCACCGCGTCCGCGCCCTTCACGTCTTTTGTGTATTTGCGGCGCATGAACGACAGCGCGCCGGAATAGGTCGGCTCGAACGCGGCGCCCGTTTTGGAACGGGCGGTGAAGGCGTTGTCGACGTTGTTGTTCGCCATTACGGATCCTCGTTTTTCATCGGGGTGCAACAACTACAGAACCGGCACGGAAGATGCCAGTCACAGCTTGGCGAGACGGAATGGCGCTGCCCGAGTGCCACGGCAAGACAGGATTGTATCATCATGACGCAGACCGCGTTTCTCAACCCCGCCCGTGTCGTGGCGTCCGCCCGCACCGGCACGGTCGCCGGCGAACGTTTCCTGGTCCTCGATTCGTGGCGCGGCATCTGCGCGCTTCTGGTGGCGCTGTTTCACTTCCCGACCGGGTCGACGATTTCGCAAAGCGCCTTCATCGGTTCGTCCTACCTGTTCGTCGATTTTTTCTTCGTCCTTTCCGGTTTCGTCATCGCCAGCAGCTACGGCGATCGGCTGAACCAGCCGGAACAGGTCGCGCGCTTCGCACTGGTCCGTTTCGGCCGCATCTACCCGCTGCATCTGCTCATGCTTGCCGCCTTCGCCGGCTTCGAGTTGCTGCGGCTGATGCTGCCGCAATTGCACGGCACCGGGGCTGCCCCCTTCAGCGGAGGCTTCGACCTCGGCAGCCTGCTTGCCAATCTTCTTCTGCTCCAGGGTGTCGGTTTCGAGGATCAATTGACCTGGAATGCGCCAAGCTGGAGCATTTCGGCCGAGTTCTTCGCCTATCTCCTGTTTGCCGGCGTGGTCTTCGTCGCCGGTGCGCGCGCCTGGATATGGTTCGTCGCCGCCGCCGTCACCGCGCCGCTGTTCCTGCTCGGCTTCTCGACCCATCATATGGATGTGTCCTTCGATTTCGGCTTCATCCGTTGCCTGTACGGCTTCTCGCTCGGCGCCTTGCTGGCTTGGTTTCAGCATGATTCCATTGCAGGGGCGCGACAGGCCCTCGCCAGGAGCGGCCCGCGGATGGACTGGACCCTTGCCGAAATCGTCATGGTGACCGACATCGTGCTATTCGTCTCGCTGGCGGGCGGCAATGATTTCGGCATCGCGGCACCCCTGGTGTTCGCGCTGGCGCTGTTCCTGTTCGCCCATGAGGGCGGCTGGATCAGCGCCCTGCTGAGAACCCCGTTCATGTTGACGCTCGGCGCGCTGTCCTACTCGATCTACATGGTCCACATTTTCGTCCAGGCGCGCCTGATCAACATCGCCGGGCTCGTCGAGCGCAAGCTCGGCCTCGGCCTGATGGGCGATTTCATGCTGCGCGGCCAGCCTGCCACCGGCTTCGGCGCCGGCTGGACGGGAGCATTGGCGATCGTCGTCATGCTCGCGGCCACCATTGCCGCCTCCTGGATCACCTGGCGTTTTGTCGAGATGCCGGCCATGGCGTGGTTCCGCCGGCTCTCGAAACGCATCTGACGCGCACTCCCCGCGAACAACCGCTAGCCGGCTTCGTTCACCTGGATGTCACGAGGGTCGCCTATGCCGATCTCGATCCGGCAAGGAGCGATTCTCGATGCGGACCATCTGGCTGAGCCTTCTGTTTTCCTCGTCACTTGCGGCCTTTTCTGGCCAGTCATTGGCCGGCGAGACTCGCGCCAGGCAGATTCTTGATCGCTTCGAGCACGCCAACCAGTGGCGCGACCACATCATGGTGGTCGCGCATCGCGCCGGCAGCATGCAGGCGGGCAAGACGCTCTACGCGGAAAATTCGATTGCCGCCGTGGAGGGGTCGATCGCCATGGGCGCAGAAATCGTCGAGGTCGATATCAGGCGCTCGAAGGACGGTGAGTTCGTCGTCATGCATGACAGCTGGCTCGACCGCACCACCACCTGCAAGGGCGAGGTGGTCAAATACACCCTGGCCGAACTGAAGACCTGCAGGCTGGTGGTCGAAGGCACCGGTGCGGTGACGGGTGAAACAGTCTCGACGCTGCGCGAGATGCTGATGGCGACCAGGGACAGGATCCTCATCAACCTCGACAACAAGCTCGACGTCGGCGACCTCTCGGGCATGATCGCGGTGGCTCGCGATCTCGGCATGGCCGAGCAGGTTATCGTCAAGGAGAATTTGTGGAACCAGAACCGGATCACCATGGTCAAGGCGGCAATGACCGCTATCGGCGGCGGCTTCCAGTTCATGCCGATCATCGCCGATGACGCGGTGCGTGATGCCGGCTTCGCCCGGACGGTCGGCCATGCCTTTTCGCCGCGCGCAATCGAGCTGATCAACTGGCGGGCAGGCGCCGAGACGCTGACCGAGACCGGCGGACCGTTGTTCAGCATGCGCATGCGCGCGGCCGCGGTCAGGGGCAACTGGCACATCTGGGCCGACACCTACGCCATCGCCAACAAGCCGGGCGGCTTCCTGGCCGGCGGCCGCGGCGACGAACTGGCGGTGCAGGCCAGCCTGCCGCGCGAAGTCTGGGGTTTTTGGGCCGATCGCGGCGCCACAATCATCCAGACGGACGAGCCGAAGGCAGCCATCGTATGGCTGACGGCGAATGGTTTTCGCGTGTCTTATACAGATGGGGAGCGGCCGGTTGAGCCGGCGAATACGGCGAGCATCAATTAGAGGCTCGCCGCTGGAACAGCGATCTCCCCCCTTGAGGGGGAGATGGCCGGCAGGCCAGAGGGGGTCGCCGCGCACAGAGCGCCAACCTTCATCTGCCGCAGGAGGTCGCGCCCGGTCGTGCCGACCCCCTCTGTCGCCTTTGGCGACATCTCCCCCTCAAGGGGGGAGATTGGCTAGCTTCAAGCCGCTATCGCCATCCCATCCAACTCCTGAAGCACATCATCCGAAAGCTCCAGTTCGCCCGCAGCGAGGTTTTCCCGCAAATGTCCGACCGACGATGTGCCGGGAATCAGCAGGATGTTGGGCGCGCGGCGCAGCAACCAGGCGAGCGCAACCTGCATTGGCGTGGCGCCGAGGCGTGTTGCGACGTCCGACAGGGTGGAGGATTGCAGCGGGTTGAAGCCGCCGAGCGGGAAGAACGGCACATAGGCAATGCCGTCGCGGGCAAGGTCGTCGATCAGGGCGTCGTCGCCGCGATGCGCAAGATTGTACTGATTCTGCACGCAGACGATCTCGGCGATACGGCGCCCTTCGGCGATCTGCGCCGGCGTCACGTTGCTCAGCCCGATATGCCTGACCAAACCTTTTTGCTGAAGCCCGGCCAGGACGGTGAGTGGCGCTTCGATCGATCCCTCGGCGGGGCCATGGGTATCGAACATGATGCGCAGGTTGACGACGTCGAGCACATCGAGCCCAAGATTGCTTAGATTGTCGTGCACCGCCTGGGTCAGCGCCTCGGGAGAGAAAGCCGGCAGCCAGGAGCCATCGGGCCCCCGCCGCGCGCCGATCTTGGTGACGATGACGAGATCGTCGGGGTAGGGTGCCAGTGCTTCGCGGATCAGCCGGTTGGTGACGTGCGGGCCGTAGAAGTCGCTGGTATCGATATGGTCGATCCCCTGCGCAATCGCCTCGCGCAGCACGGCCAGTGCCGCGTCATGGTCCTTGGGCGGCCCGAACACGCCGGGCCCGGCGAGCTGCATGGCGCCGTAGCCGAGCCGCTTCACGGTATGATTGCCGAGCTTGAAGGTGCCGGATTGTTGGATGTTGGACATGATTGATCTCCTTTGAGGAGGCAGAGATAGGCGCTGCCCAACCTCGTGATAATCCGGTACAATCCACACAGGCCGTGCGGAATGGCGAACAATGATGGACCTCAGCGATCTGAACGCCTTCGTGGCGGTGGCGCGCGCCGGCGGTTTTCGCGATGGCGCGCGTGCGAGCGGCGGCAGCGCCTCGGGCTTGAGTGAGGCGGTGCGTCGCCTGGAAGTGCAGCTCGGTGTCAGGCTGTTCAACCGCACGACGCGCAGCGTTGTTCCCACCGAGGCCGGCCTCAGCCTGCTGGAGCGGCTCGGCCCGGCGCTGTCGGAGGTGGAGGCGGCGCTGGACGTGGTGAACGGCTTTCGCGACAGGCCGGCGGGCTCGCTGCGTCTCAATGTGCCGGTCAGCGCCGCGCGGTTGATCTTGCCCGATATCGTGCCGGGTTTCCTCGCCGCCTATCCCGGCATCCGTCTGGAAGTGATCGCCGATGAGAACTTTGTCGATGTGCTGGCGGCCGGGTGTGACGCCGGCATCCGCTATGACGAGCGGCTGGAGCAGGACATGATCGCGGTGCCGATCGGACCGCGCGTGCAGCGCTTCGCCACCGCTGCCAGCCCTGCCTATCTTGCTCGTCATGGGCGGCCGCAACACCCGAGCGACCTGCTTGGCCACTCTTGCGTGCGCGGGCGCTTTGCCAGCGGTGCGATGCTGCCTTGGGAGTTCGAGCGCGACGGTGAGGTGGTGCGGGTCGATCCGACAGGGCCGCTG
>NZ_RZTF01000211.1:3405-4558 GCF_004023175.1 Mesorhizobium sp. M7A.F.Ca.MR.362.00.0.0 | reverse complement strand
GGCCGCTGATCGTGCGGATCGGCGGCGCGACCGATCTTGCCGTCGATGCGGCCATCGCCGGCACCGGCATCATCGGCCTCTTCGAGGGCTGGCTTCGCCCTTACTTCGAAAGCGGCGCGCTTGAGCCCATTCTCGAACCGTGGTGGCCGAGTTTTCCCGGACCGTTCCTCTATTATCCCGGCCGGCGGCTGGTGCCGGCCCCGCTGCGGGCGTTCATCGACTATATCAAGGGCGGCAAGGCCTGACCTGTTTATGCCGGCGCCTTCACCCCACCCGGCGCTACGCGCCGACCTCCCCATCGAGGGGAGGTAGGGCGTCGCGCTCTTCTACCTCCCCTTAATGGGGAGGTCGCGCCGCAGGCGCGGGTGGGGTGACTGCCGAGCCGCAAACAAAAAGGCCGCCCGGGAGGCGGCCTTTTCGATTGTCTGAAGCTGCGAAGTGCTTAGCGCTTCGAGAACTGGAACGAACGACGGGCTTTCGCCTTGCCGTACTTCTTGCGCTCGACGACGCGGCTGTCGCGGGTCAGGAAGCCGCCCTTCTTGAGCACGGCACGCAGCGTCGGCTCGTAATAGGTCAGCGCCTTGGAGATGCCGTGACGCACGGCGCCAGCCTGGCCGGAGAGACCGCCGCCGACAACGGTCGCGACGATGTCGTACTGGCCGGCGCGGTTGGAGGCGATGATCGGCTGGTTGAGGATCATCTGCAGGACCGGACGCGCGAAATAGGTCGCGAATTCCTTGTCGTTGACGATGATCTTGCCGGAACCCGGCTTCACCCAGACGCGCGCAATGGCGTTCTTGCGCTTGCCGGTGGCATAGGCGCGGCCCGACTTGTCGAGCTTCTGGACGTGGACGGGGGCTGCCGGCTGGGTATTGGTGTTGCCGGTGGCGGCGCCCAGTTCTGCGAGCGAGGAAAGCTCAGCCATCTTATGCGACCTTCTTGTTCTTGGCGTTCAGCTTGGCCACGTCGAGCACGACGGGCTGCTGTGCGACATGCGGATGCTCGGCACCTGCATAGACGCGCAGGTTCTTCATCTGGCGACGACCGAGCGGGCCACGTGGGACCATGCGCTCAACGGCCTTCTCGACGACACGCTCGGGGAAACGACCCTCGAGCAGCTGGCGCGCGGTGCGCTCCTTGATGCCGCCTGGGT
>NZ_RZTF01000211.1:0-3395 GCF_004023175.1 Mesorhizobium sp. M7A.F.Ca.MR.362.00.0.0 | reverse complement strand
GTAATAGACCTTGTCGGTGAACTTCTTGCCGGTGAACACCACCTTGTCGGCATTGATGACGATGACGTTGTCGCCGTCGTCGACATGCGGGGTGAAGGTCGGCTTGTGCTTGCCGCGAAGATGATTGGCGATGACAGTGGCCAGACGACCGACGACGAGACCTTCGGCGTCGATCAGGATCCACTTCTTCACCACATCCGCAGGCTTCTGCGAAAAGGTTGTCATGTTTTCTGCTTTCGGTTCGGACCTTCACGAGGGAAGGCGTTTCTTGTTGCTTGGATTGGCGAAAAGCGTTTGCCCGCCGCCAATAACAAAACGGCGGCCTTTGCGGGCCGCTGCTTCGTGAGGGGTTTATAGGCGAGGGTGAGGGCGCGCGTCAAGGCTGAAATTGCCGGAGTATTCCTAAAAGGCTATGCAAAAACAATTGGTTACCGGTGCGGTATTATAATACCTCGAGAAAAGAACGTTCCGGAGCATGGCCGGAACGTTCTTTGACCGGTCCAGTCTTCAGTTGGCTCTTTCGAGCGAGCGGCGGATCTCCGGCGCAATTTGGTCCATCGCGGCGGCAAGCCAGCCGCAGAGTTCGTCCGGTGAGGTGTCATGAATCCACACCAACCGGCTGCGTCCATTGTTCTCTGCAAAGACCTGCATGGAGGTGTTGTCGTGCGATACCTCTTCTCCTTCCCACGCCCAGACGATGCGGCGTGCCTGTTCGTCGCGGGCTATAAGCCTCTCCCGCACGACGTTGCCGTCGGCGAAGGTCATTTGCCGCAAGTCGGGCTCGATCAACCGGCAATCCACGAAAATATCTGGAGTTGTCAGTCGCGGCCCTTCGGCGAAGTTGCCGACGGTCTGCCAGACCTTCTCAGGCGATGCGTCGACTATCATTTCCCTGATAACTGATCCCACTTTGGCACCTCTCGTTTAAGAGCAGACAGGTTTGTCTACTAGACAAGTCTGTCTGTATGACGGAAGAGGGTCGACGTCAAAGGGTATTCGATATGGTGGACCACGCTACTGACATCGGCCGGGCGAGTGCTGCGCGCAGCCGCATACTTGATACAGCCACGAACCTGTTCTACGCCGAGGGCGTGCACGCGGTCGGCATAGACCGGATCATCGCCGAGGCAGGCGTGGCCAAGGCCACTTTCTACAAGTACTTTCCAGCCAAGGACGAACTCGTCCGCGCGTACATTCAGAACCAAAGCCGGCAAGGGAGGGCCATGATCGACAAGATCAGCGCGCGATCGGCGCGGGATTCGATCCTGGCTATCTTTGATCTTGTTGCGGACGCCGCCGCCCAGCCTGGCTACCGCGGCTGCCCGTTTCTGAACGCTGCCGCCGAATATCCCGATCCGAGCCATCCGGTACGGCAGGCGATCGATGAGCATAGGCAATGGAGGCGTGACCTGCTGCGCGGCCTGCTTGTGGCCGACGGCAGTTCGGATTCCGAAACCACCGCCGATATCCTCACCGTTGCCAGCGATGGGCTGCTCATCGCCAGTCATCTCGATAGGCCTGCCAACTTGCGGCGCCTCATTCTTGAGACGGTTCTGCAAATCTTGGGACCGCTGGCGGACAAATAGTTGGCGGTAGGAATTCGGCTAACGCTTCGGAGGGATCGAATAGGTGCCGGTGGCGTGCGCCACCGTGTGCCCGTCCGGGCCGGCGACGATGTCGATGTCGAACACCATCAGGCTCTTTCCCAGCTTCAGGATGCGGCAATGGCCGTCGATCGGTCCGGCCTCGGCCTTGCGGACGAAATTGATGTCGAGGTTGACGGTGACCGAGAGCGCATCCGGCCCGGCGTGAGAGAGCACACAGACGTATCCGCCAATGTCGGCCAGCGTGAACAGCGAAGGGCCGGACACCGTGCCGCCCGGACGCAGGTGCCGCTCGCCGGCGTTGAGCCGCACGGTGCAGCCGCCGGGGAACACGTCGATCGCCTCGAAATATTTGAACTGCTCGTTGAGCTGCGGATAGACGGTCTCCATCAGCGCATTGACTTGTTGCGCGGTCAGAACCGGCTTCAAATTGGTTTGGGCGGGCATGTCGGTCTCTCGTTCTGGTCAACCTGTATGGGCGCGGCGCGGCATTTCTGACAACCTTCGTCCCCTGGCGCAAGCGATCGGTGTTGGACGAAACCTGATCCGGTATTAGATACTCTGGCAGCCCCGAGCGGAATCGCGGAGACCTTATCCATGGCCGAAATCCTTGCCATCAAGCCTGTCGCCGTTGAGGGTCCGGTTGCCGCAAGACTGGACAAGGGCGTGCTGCGCCTAACGCTTGCCAATCCGCCCGCCAACGCGCTGTCGCTGGCGGTGATGGCGGCGCTGACGGCCGAACTCGAGCGCGCCAGGGCCAACAAGGCTGTTCGCGTCATCGTTTTGTCGGCGGCCGGCAAGGTGTTCTGCGCCGGCCATGATCTCAAGGAAATGACGGCGCGCCGCGCTGATGCCGATCATGGCAAGGCCTTCTTCGCGGAGACGTTTGCCGCTTGTGCGACGCTGATGCAGGCCATCGTGCGGCATCCCTTGCCTGTCATCGCCGAGGTTGACGGCCTGGCCACCGCCGCCGGGCTGCAGCTGGTCGCCAGTTGCGACCTGGCGATCGCTTCACATGAGGCGACCTTCTGCACGCCGGGCGTCAACATCGGCCTGTTCTGCTCGACGCCGATGGTGGCGCTGTCGCGCAACGTCTCGCGCAAGCATGCGATGGAGATGCTGCTGACCGGCGAGACGATCGATGCGGCAACCGCCAAGGAATTCGGCCTGGTCAACCGCGTCGTGCCGCGCGAATACCTGAATCAGATCGCGCAAACCATTGCTTCCAAATCATCTCTGGTGATCAAGACCGGCAAGGAAGCCTTTTACGCCCAGGCGGAAATGGGGCTGGCCGACGCCTATGCCTATACCGGCCGCATCATGGTCGAGAACATGCTGGCACACGACGCGGAGGAAGGCATTGACGCCTTCATCGGCAAGCGCAAGCCGGAATGGACGGACGAGTAAGGGAGAAACGTCATGGAACCACGCATCTCCATCATCACCATCGCCACCGACGATCTCGACCGCGCGGTGCGTTTCTACGAGGCGATGGGCCTGACCCGTCATGCCGGCATCACCGAGGGTGTCGCCTTCTTCCAGATGGGCGGCGTCATCCTCGGCCTGTTCCCGCGCGCCAGCGCAGAAGAGGATTCCGGCATCGCCTTCGCCGCGGCGCCATCGGCGGTGTACCTCGCCTACAACACCCGCTCCGACGTCGAAGTCGACGACGTGCTCGCCAGGGCGGAAAAAGCCGGCGGCCGCATCGTCAAGCCGGCCGGCCGCGCCTTCTGGGGCGGCTGGTACGGCTACTTCGCCGACGCCGACGGACATGTCTGGGAAGTGGCGCAC
>NZ_RZTF01000210.1:7418-11317 GCF_004023175.1 Mesorhizobium sp. M7A.F.Ca.MR.362.00.0.0 | reverse complement strand
CAATAAGGGCATCATGAACGGCATCGATCCAGTCGTCGTCGCGACCGGCAACGACTGGCGGGCGATCGAGGCCGGCGCCCACGCCTGGGCGGCGCGCGGCGGCCGTTATACGTCGTTGAGCCGCTGGGAGATCGACGCCGCCGGAAACCTCGTGGGGACGCTGGAAATGCCGATGGCGCTGGGCATGGTCGGCGGCGCCACCAAGACGCACCCGGCCGCTCGCGCAGCGCTGAAACTCCTCGGCGTGACCACGGCGCAAGAGCTTGCCGAGGTCACCGTCGCGGTCGGGCTGGCGCAGAACATGGCGGCGCTCAGGGCGCTGGCAACCGAAGGCATCCAGCGTGGACACATGGCGCTGCATGCCCGCAACATAGCCATCGTGGCGGGCGCGAGCGGCGCGAATATCGATGCGGTGGCAAAGGAACTTGCGGCGGATCACGATGTGCGCGTCGATCGCGCCAGGGAAATCCTGCTCAGACTGGGCAAAGAGGAGACCTGAGCGGTGAGCGAGGCGGCCGCACACGGAAATCAGGCTCGGCTTTCCAGCCTGCTCAAAAGCCAGGAAGGCATCGTGCTGGTGCTGGCGGTGCTGGCCTTCGTGCTGTTCTCGTTGCTGCTGCCGTCCTTCTTCAGCCCCGGCAACATCCTAGCCCTGATCAGAAGCGTCTCGATTCTCGGCATCCTGGCGCTGGGAATGGCGCTGGTCGTCATCGCCAGGGGCATCGATGTCTCGATGATCGCAACGATGGTGGTGTCGGTGTCCTGGGCCTTCGTGATCGCCCGCTCGGGCTATTCGCTGGAATTCGCGCTGCTGATCGGCGCGCTGTTCGCGGTGGTCGCCGGCGTGCTGATCGGGATGCTGATCGCTTTCGGCGAGGTCGCGCCGATCTTCGCGACGCTTGCCGCCGGCTCCGTCATCTACGGCCTTGGCCGAACCTTCTTCTTCACGCTGGAGATGCAGAATGTGCCGCCAGGCGCCGAATGGTTCTCGCTGATCGGGCAGGGCCGCATCCTCGGCGTCCCGGTGACGGTGGTGGTCTTTGCCATGCTTTGCCTGGCGCTGCATCTGGTGCTCAGCCGCACGCGGTTCGGCTGGCAGACCTATGCCATGGGCAACAATCCGGGCGCCGCCAGGATCACCGGCATTTCCAACCGGCCGATGATCGTCGCGCAATATGCGATCAGCGCGCTGATCGCCTACGGCGCCGGGCTGGTGCTTGCCTCGTCGGCGTCGGCGATCAACGCCCGGCTTTTCAATTCGACGATGATCTACGACATCCTTCTGGTCGTCGTGTTGGGCGGCATCGGCCTGAATGGCGGCCACGGCAAGGTTCGCAACGTCATTCTGGGCACGATCTTCGTCGGCATCCTGCTCAACGGCATGACGATCATGAACATCGCCTACACGATCCAGAACCTGGTCAAGGGCGTGGTCCTGCTTCTGGCCATCGTCATCGACTCGCTCGTCAACCCACGCGACGAGCAGACGTCCCAGCAAGGGGATCTCTGACACCAATTTCAACGCCAAAATGCAATGGGAGGAAACCATGCGACTTCTGAAAACGACAAAGTGGCTGGCCGCGGCCTGCATCGCGCTTGCCGGTATCGTCACCGCCAGCGCCCAGGACAAGGGCCTGGAAAATCCGCGCTCGACGACGTTCCACAAGACGCTGGAAGGCAAGAAGGTCGTCTTCCTGCCGCTGTCGATGGGTTTCGACCTGACCGAAGGCTGGGCGGCGGTGATGCGCCAGCAGGCCAAGCGCCTCAAGTATGATTTCGAGATCCGCGACCCCGCCTGGAGCACCGACGCGGGAACCCGCGCGCTGCAGTCGCTGATCAGCGAGAAGCCGGACCTGATCGTCGCGCACAATCCCGACATCCAGTCCTACGCCCGGTTGCTGGCTCAGGCGCAGGCCGCCGGCATCAAAGTTGTGCAGATCAACCTGGAATCGAACACCCAGACCGATTCGTATGTCGGCGCCGACTGGACCGAGATCGGCGAACAGGCGGCGCAGGCCGTGGTCGACAAATGCAGCCCCGGCAAGGGTGCTTCGACCAAGGTCGCTATCGACACCGGCGTGCCGACGGCGGCATCCGACGTGTTCCAACTCGACGGCATCTACCGTGTCTTGAACCAGCATCCCGACATCCAGGTCGTTTCGCAGCAGGCCACCGAATACAATCCGGAAAAGGCGCGCTCGATCATGGAGACCGTGCTGCAACAGCATCCGGATCTTTGCGGCGCCATCGGCATCTGGGACAATCAGGACACCGGCACGGCGTCTGCGATCCAGCAGGCCGGCAAGGGCGACCAGGTCTTCCTCGTCACAAGCGGCGGCGGCAACAGGGTCGGCTGCGAGAATGTCGAGAAGGGCCTGTTCAATCTCTACATCAGCTACAACGTGCCGCTGCAGGGCGAAATCCTGAATGCGGAGATCGCAAGGCTGCTGCTCTCCGACGGTACCGCCGGCGAGACCAAGACGCTCTATTTCAATCCGCTGACGCAGATCACCAAGGCCAACGTCAACCAGCGCAATTGCTGGACGCTGGACGATCTGAAGTAGGGAATCCTGACTTATGGCCACCAGCGATGCGCTTTCACGGCTGCGGTACCGGCTTTTGCCGGACCGCCTGTTCGGCGAATTGCTGACCAAGAGCTGGATCGACAACGTCATTCCGGCATTGGCGCTGGTGGTCACGATCCTCGTCATGACGTGGATCATCCCTGGCTATTTCTCGGTCGGCAACCTTACCGATCTCGCCCGCCAGGTGTCGGAATTCGGCCTGATCGCACTGGCGCTCACCATCGTCATCCTCTCGGGCGGCATCGACCTCTCGGTCGGCTCGATGTTCGCGCTATGCGTGCTTGCCGCCCTGGTATCGATGAACGTTGCCGGCCTGCCGGTCGGCGTGGCATTGATCGCGACGCTAGCCACGGGCCTCGTCTGCGGGCTGCTCAACGGGGTGCTGATCGGCTATCTCAGGCTGCGCGCCTTCATAACCACTCTGGTGACACTGGTCATCTACCGGGCGCTCTACGACATCATCTTTCCCCGGCTTGCCAGCGCGATCGTCGGCTCGATGCCGGTCTCCCCGACCTGGGACCTGATCGGCTTCGGCACCTTCTACGGCCTGCCCGTCTCCTTCGCCATTTTCGCCGTCATCGCCCTTGGCGCGCATATCGTCCTGTCAAGGCTAAGGCCAGGATGGCGGTTGCGCGCCGTCGGCGGTGCGCGCCGCTCCGCCTACAATGCCGGCATCAACGTCAAGCTGACGGTTTGCCTCGCCTATGTCGCATCGGGCCTGCTGACCGCGATCGCTGCCTTTCTGTTTTCCGCCCGGCTCGGCAGCACCGGCGCCGACACCGGCATAGGGCTGGAGATTTCCGTATTGACCGCCGTGGTGCTTGGCGGCGTTTCGCTGGGTGGCGGCCGCGGTTCGGTCGGCAATGCGGTGATCGGCTCCATCCTGGTGCTGATCCTGACCAGCGGCCTCATCCGCCTGTCGATGCCCGGCTCGGTCAACCAGCTGATCCTCGGTCTGGTGCTGATCGCCGCCGTGCTGTTCGACGCCAAATGGGTGAAGAACCGCGGCAAGCTGTTGAGCAAAGTCTATGTCTCGCCGACCTATCTGAAGCTGCCGAATTTGACGCCGCCGACCGGAACCGACGTGCTTGCCGTCAATGACAGGCTTGGCGCGGCGGAGCTCATAGGGCTTGGCGCGGTAGAAGGTCCCGAGGACGTCGTCCTCGACCCCGACGACAATCTCTACACCGGTACGCGGCACGGTACGATCGTCCGTTTCCTCGCGCCCGACTATGCGCGCAGCGAGGTCTTCGCCCGTATCGGCGGTCATCCGCTGGGGCTGGCCTTCGCGCCGAATGGCGACCTGCTCACCTG
>NZ_RZTF01000210.1:0-7408 GCF_004023175.1 Mesorhizobium sp. M7A.F.Ca.MR.362.00.0.0 | reverse complement strand
CGTCGGCGGCATGGGCGTCTACCGCGTCTCGCCGGACGGGACGGTGGCGAAGGTCACCGACGAAACCAATCGCAGCCTGCTGTCGGTGATCGACGATTCGCGGCTGAGGCTTCCCGACGATCTCGACATCGCGCCGGACGGGCGCATCTTCTTCAGTGAAGCGACGATCCGCTACGAGATGTCTGAATGGGCGGTCGATGCGCTGGAGGGCAGGGGCAACGGCCGGCTGATCTGCCATGATCCGAGGACCGGCTCGACCCGCACCATATTGCGCGGCCTGATCTTTCCCAACGGCGTCACCATTTGCCGCGACGGCCAGTCGCTGCTCTTTGCCGAGACATGGGCGTGCCGCATCAGCCGCTTCTGGTTCGACGGACCGGACAAGGGCAAGCGTGAAATCTTCCTCGACAATTTGCCAGGCTATCCCGACAATCTCAACCGCGGCTCCGACGGAACCTACTGGATCGCGCTGCTCGGCATGCGCACCAGAACCTTCGATCTCGCCATGCGCAAGCCGGGTTTTCGCCGCCGCATGGCCAAGCGGATCGCCGCCGACGAATGGCTGTTCCCCAACATCAATCGCGGCTGCGTGCTGCGCGTGTCGGAAACCGGCGAGATCATCGACGCGTTGTGGGACGAGGCCGGCGAAAACCATCCCTCGATCACCTCGACCTGCGAGCACAAGGGCTGGCTCTATCTGGGCGGCGTCTCCAACAACCGCATCGGCCGCGTTCGCATCGAAGGCGCCGATCCGCAATGGACGGCGCATGACGATTACTGGGGGAAGCGCTGATGGCGGGGTTAGGCACGTTCGTCCGCCGGCTGTTTTCGGCTGATGATGCCGGCATCAGCGTGCCGGCCATGGACGGCGTCTTCAAACCGGACAACCGCCTGGAAGAGGCGGAGCGGCTCCTGTCGCTTCCCGCGATCGACAATCTCGTTGCGTCGCCAGCGAGACTGCTGTGCAGCAGCGGCAACACGCTCTTCCGGATCGACCTTGGGAGAGCGGGCGCTTCGGCGGTCGCAATAGCGGAGTTCGCGGCGCCGATCAGCTTTGTCGCATCCGCGCCCGATGGCCGCCTTGCCGTCGGCATCGAGGGTGAGGGCCTGCAAATCGGGCAGCCGGGCACCTGGAGGCGCATCGGCTTGCCAGGCGGCGTGGCGTCCTGCCTCACCGCCGGGCTCTTTACCGTGGATGGCTCGCTCTACCTGTGTGTCGGCTCGCGCAAGCATCCGGCGCGCGACTGGAAGCGCGATCTGATGGAGGGCGGCAGCAGCGGCGTCGTGCTCGCCATCGATCCGGACAGCGGCTCCCAGCGTGAGCTTGCAACCGGATTGGCATTTCCCAACGGCGCGGTCATGCTCGGCAACGGCCGTCTGGCGATCAGCGAAAGCTGGCGCCATCGTATCGTCGCCCTCGATCGGAAATCCCCCCATCCGGTGGCGATCGTGGAAGATCTGCCGGCCTATCCGTCGCGCCTGTCGGCCGCTTCCGATGGCGGCTTCTGGATGGCGCTGTTCGCGCCGCGCCGCCAGCTTCTCGAACTGGTGCTGCGCGAGGACGATTATCGCCGCGAGATGATGGCGACGATCGATCCCGGCGAATGGATCGGGCCGGAACTCGCCGGATCGGCGCGGCCGGACCGAGCCCTGGCTCAGCGGCTGGTCCGGCAGATGGGCGTGCTGAAGCCGTGGGCGCCATCGCGCTCCTACGGCCTCGTCGCGCGCTGCGACGACGGCGGCCGGCCCAGCGAAAGCTGGCACAGCCGCGCCGACGGCAGCATGCATGGCGTCACCTCCGTCTGTGAGCATGGCGGCAGCGTCTACGCCGCATCGCGCGGCTCCGGCACGCTGCTGCGCCTGCCCGGCGCGACATCCGGTGGAGCCCGGCATGGCTGATCCCCACGCGGCCGAGATCGTCCGGTTCCGCAAGGCCACCAAGGCGTTCGCCGGCAACGCGGCGGTGCGCGACGTCGATTTCACGCTGCGGCAAGGCGAGGTCCATGCGCTGCTCGGCGAGAACGGTGCGGGGAAGTCGACGTTGACCAAGGTGCTGGCCGGCCTCTACCCGCTGACGTCGGGCGAGATGCTGATTGACGGCAAACCGGTTGGCTTTTCCTCGCCCGCCGATGCCATGAAGCACGGCATCGCCATGGTGTTCCAGGAAACCAATCTCATCCCGTCGATGAATGTCGCCCAGAACATCTTCCTCGGCGAGGAGAGCTTCTTCAACCGGTTGCGCGGCATCAACATCAAGGCGCAGCAGCATCTGCAGCGGCTGAACTTCCATGTCGAGCCGACCGCGCTGGTGTCGACGCTCGGCGCCGCCAAGAAGCAGATGGTCGAGATCGCCCGCGCGGTTCACCACAAGGCCCGCATCTTCATCTTCGACGAGCCGACGGCGACGCTGACGCCGGAGGAAAAGCAGCACTTCTTCGCCCTGGTCGAGCGGCTGAAAGGCGAGGGCGCTTCCATCATCTTCATTTCACACGCGCTGGAAGAAGCGCTGTCGATCGCCGACCGCATCAGCGTGCTGCGCGACGGCGCGCTGATCGTCACCGACGATGCGCGCAATCTCACCCGCGAGAAAATCGTCCAGGCGATGGTTGGCCGGCAACTGACCGATACGCTCTATGGCGACGATGCCGCCAAACGCGTCGCGCGCCGCCCGGGCGAAAAGGTGCTGGCGCTCGAGAACGTCTCGATGGGTAAGGCGGTGCGCAGCGCCACGCTGTCGGTCTTTGCCGGCCAGGTGACCGGGCTGTTCGGCCTGGTCGGTGCCGGCCGCACCGAAATGATGAAGATCGCGGCGGGCGTTTTGAAGCGTGACTTTTTCCATGGTGGCCGCATCACGCTGCGCGGCGAGGTGGTGCACTTCCGCGTGCCACGGCAGGCCGTGCGGCGCGGCGTCGCCTATATCACCGAGGACCGCAAGCTCGACGGCCTATTCGACACGATGGACATCGCCCAGAACGTATTCCTCGGCAAGCTGGCCAAAGGCTCCAACCCGGTCTCGGTAATCGGCCTTGGCGAAGCGCGCCGGCAATCGGCCGAATGGATCGAGACGATGAAGGTCCGCACGATCGGCGCCAATGCTCGGGTGGTCGAGCTTTCCGGCGGCAATCAGCAGAAAGTGGTCATCGCCAAATCGCTAATCCAGGCGCCGTCGCTGATCATCTTCGACGAGCCGACGCGCGGCGTCGATGTCGGCGCCATCGCCGAGATCCATCAGATTATCGAGCGGCTTGCCGATGCGGGCGCGGCCGTCGTCGTTATTTCGTCCTATCTGCCTGAAATCCTCAATCTGTCGGACCGCATCCTGGTGGCGCGCCAGGGCCGTATCGTCGAGGAGATGACCATCGACGAGGCCTCCGAAGAAAAGATCATGTATGCCGCCGTCCATTGAATCGCCCGGTGGGGATCGGCAGGCCACGATCGTCGAAGTCGGTCCGCGCGACGGCCTGCAGAACGAAAAGCGGCTGGTCTCGACCGGGCAGAAGCTGCGCCTGATCGGCATGCTGGCCGATTGCGGCTTCGCCCGCATCGAGGCGACGGCTTTCGTCTCGCCGAAATGGGTGCCGCAGATGGCCGATCATGATGAGGTCATGCGGCGCGCTGTGCGGCGTCCGGGGCTTATGCTGTCCGCGCTGGTGCCCAACGAGCAAGGTGCGCGGGCCGCGATCGCGGCCGGCGCGCAGGAACTCGCGGTCTTCACCAGCGCCTCCGAGACGTTTTCGAAACGAAACACCAATTGTACCATCGAGGAAGGGCTGGCTCGTTTTGTGCCAGTGATCGCGCTGGCCGCCGAGCATTCCTTGCCGGTGCGGGGCTATGTCTCCTGCGCCGTCGATTGTCCCTATGAAGGCCCGATCGAACCCGGCGCGGCCGCGAGAGTCGTCGCGCGCCTGCGCGATCTCGGCTGCGCCGAAATCGCCGTTGCCGACACGATCGGCAGGGCGACACCCGAGCGCGTGCATGCCATGGTGCTGGCAACCCTCGAAGAAGCAGAGGCTGCGCGGCTGGCCGGGCATTTCCACGACACCGGCGGCCTGGCGCTCGCCAACGTCGATGCTGCCTGGGACCTCGGGCTCAGGGTGTTCGATGCCGCTGCCGGCGGGCTAGGCGGCTGTCCCAACGCGCCCGGTGCGGCCGGCAATCTTCGCAGCGGCGCGCTGGTGGCGCACCTTGCGTCGAAAGGGACTTCCACCGGCATAAATCGCGAATTGCTGGCCGGCATCGAAACCATGCTTGCCGAGGGTAAGTTTTTCGCCGAGCCATAAAGCCACGACAACCCCGCAGCAAGTTTGCCTGAAATCAGTGCCGTCCCGATCTTCGGGGCTGGCGGCTCGGAAAACACGAGCTATATATTGCTGCCTTGGCTGCCCGCTCGGCTTTAGCAAAATTTGACGAGGCATCGAATTTCTGGCGCGCGTGCCGCCCTTGTTGTGAACGTCAGTACCAATGCCCCGATCGCCTTCACACCGAATGGAGAGTGTCGGCGATCGTTCCCATCAGGTTCTGCATGTCCATCCGCATCGACTGATTGATCGCTTTCGGCCAGGTCGACAGCTTCACGCCGGCGAAATCGCGCTGGTGGTCGATGTAGATTATCTGCCATCCGAGCAGCTACTCTGAATGCAATGGGCGAGCCTCCAAGTTTAAGGTTTTCTATTGGGTGGTTCTCAGAGGGATGGAGCCGGACATTCACTTCCGTCGAGAACATATCGCGAACTACAGGTTCAAAGCGCAACATCTCTTCGCGCGATGACCGGCCTCTCAAGCACCGACCTATCGCTGATCCGCTGCAGCACTCTTTGCGGCCATAGCCGATCCGTTGTAGGCGTGCATCTGCGCCAGCTTCGCCATGCGCTGGGCGGCTTCTGCGAGCGCCGAGCAATGCTGCTTGAAGTTTTGCTCTATGATCTGACCGTAGGGTCCCGTAAGTCCCACCGCGTACATCACCTCACCGCTCGTCGGCCTTATCGGAAATGCGATCGAGCCCAGGCCCGGAACATGCTCGGCCAGGTCCATGGCATAGCCCTGCTGCCGAACCTCCGCCAATTCCCTGGTCAACTCCGCGATCTTCGTTTTAGTCCGATCGGTATAGCTGCGCAGCTCGGTCGCCAGGATCCTGTTCACGGTCTCCTGCGGATGAAACGCAAGGATCGCCTTGGCCGAAGCGGTCGCATTTACAGGCATGGCCATACCCGGCATGACATAGGTCCGGACCGGAGTGTCGGGCGCGACGCAGGTGACCGAGCGCACCTCGGTACCGTCGAACTTCGACAGGAACGCCGACTGGCCGGTGCGGTCGGCCAAATCCTGAAGCGGCCGCTGCGCGAGCGTCGTCAGCCAGCCGCTATCCGGAGACATCTGTAGCAGCTGCAGCAAGCGATCGCCGAGGCGGTATGTCCGATTGCGAACGCTCTCGGCGGTGATCATCCCGCTTTCGATCAAGGCATGCAGCAGCCTGTTGATCGTGGTTTTGGGCAGTCCAAGCGTCGTTTCGAGCTCGATCGCCGTCAAGCCATGCTCGAACGGCGCGACCGTTTCCATGATCGAGATGTAGCGCTCGAGGGGACTGTCCTTGGCGCTCGGCTTCTTCGATTTCGTATTCAAGGGCACCTACGCCGATCTGACAATTGCGACTGCAAGAAGGTTATCGTTCAAAACAGACATGAGGGGCAAGGTCGGTCTCTCGTTATCCCGCCGCGCGTCGAGTCCGAGGGGCTCCGTAGAATAGCCGAACGGCCGCACGCCCTCGGCTGTCGGGCTCCGCCAGGTAACCCGAACCCGAAATCTCCTCACGAACAATACCGAAATTCGGTATTATTTCCATTTTATGGTCCCCTCGATTGACTCGCAAGCCAAATCCTGATTATCGGGATAAATACCGATTTTCGGAGGAACTTGAAATGGCTGAACTCCCGCGTGTGACCTACTCGAACATTGGGGTGGATTTTTCCCCTGTTCACGCTCACCTCGATGCAATGATCCCGGATTTCGAGAAGAACACACTGGGTCGCGAGTGGTCGACGCCGTTTGCGACTGGCGCTCGGAAAGAGATCCTGAGCCCTATCGACAAGAAGATCTCTCTCGGCAAGTTCCCGGTTTCAATCCCGTCGGACGTCAAGTCCGCGATCCAGGCAGCCCGGGTCGGCGCGAAGACCTGGAACCGTTCGACGCTGGACGATCGCCTTGCATTCGGCGCCCGCTGGCGAGAGGCACTGGCGGAGCGGAAATATGACCTCGGTTTGGCGGCGCTCTACGAGATCGGAAAGTCCCGCATCGAGGCAGTCGGCGAAGCCGAGGAATGCCTCGACATGGTCGAGTACTACGCATCGGAGATGAAGGCGAACAACGGGTTCGTCCGGCCCATGAACGTGTTGGTCGAAAACGAGACTGCTACGAGCGTCATGAAGCCCTATGGCGTCTTCGCGGTCATCGCTCCTTTCAACTTTCCGCTCGCCTTGTCGATCGGCATGGTCACGGGTGCGCTGTTGACAGGCAATGCGGTGGTCTACAAGCCGTCGCCGGGTTGCGCGCTGACCGGACTGCTGATTGCCGAAACGCTTCGCAAAGCGGGCTTGCCCGAAGGTGTTTTCAACATCGTGCTTGGCGATGGAGAGGTGGGGCGCCTTCTTGCCACCGACAACGGCATCGACGGCGTTGCATTCACCGGCTCCCATAAGACCGGCATGAGCATCTTCCGTCATATGGCAACGCTGTCCCACATGAAGCCCGTCATCGCCGAAATGGGTGGCAAGAACCCCGCCTACGTGACGAGCAAGGCCGACCTCGACCGCGCGGCGCAGGGGGTGGCGCGCTCCGCTTTTGGCCTGCAAGGCCAGAAGTGCTCCGCATGCTCGGTCGTGTATGTCGACGAGAAGGTCAAAGCGGAATTCATCGAGAAACTGGTAGCGTTCGCTGGAAAGCTGGTGGTCGGAGATCCTCGTAAGGCCGAGACCTTTATGGGCCCTGTCTATGGCGACGCCACAGTCGGCCGTTTCCAGGCAGCGCTGTCGGAAGTCGAGGGCAAAGGCAAGGTGCATTTTGGGGGCGCCGCCCTGGGCCAGGGCTTTGCGAACAACTACGTCCTGCCGACGGTGGTCGAACTTGATGGTCCGGGCCGGCTGACCCGCGACGAACTCTTCATGCCTTTCGTGGTCGTCCGCGGTTTTGATAGTCTCGATGCCGCGATCGAAGAGGGCAACGACATCCCCTACGGATTGTCGGCCGGCATCTTTACCAACGACCAAAAAGAGTTGCGTCACTTCCTCGATACCGCCGAAGCGGGGGTTCTCTATGCCAACCGTGCGAGCGGCGCAACGACGGGTGCATGGCCAGGCGCGCAGCCATTCTGCGGCTGGAAGGGCACCGGGGTCAGCGGCAAGGGCGGTCTCGGCTC
>NZ_RZTF01000020.1:38854-39447 GCF_004023175.1 Mesorhizobium sp. M7A.F.Ca.MR.362.00.0.0 | reverse complement strand
GAAGCCGGCGGAAGCCGAGCCGAAGGCACCGCTGCGCACGGTCGCTGTGGTGACGCCGCCACGCAAGACCTATGCACGCGCCATCCGCATTTCCGGGCTGACCGAAGCCGACAAGCGGGCGGTGCTGGCGACGCGCGTCGCCGGTGTCATCGACAAGCTGCCTGTCAAGCAAGGCGATCACGTCAAGACGGGGGATCTGGTGCTGATGCTTGCGGCGGAAGAAAAGATCTCGATGGTCGACAACGCCAAGCAATTGGTGGTGCAGCGTCAGGCCGAGCTGGACGCAGCCTTGCGGCTGATGAAATCAGGCAATCTGCCGAAGCTGCAGCTCGACACCGCGCGCTCGAACCTGACCTCGGCGCAGTCGCAACTGGAAACGGCACAGGCCGAACTCGACCGCAACGAGGTGAAGGCGCCTTTCGACGGCGTTATCGACCGGGTGCCGGTGGAACTTGGCAGCTCCATCATGCAAGGCGGCGAGGTGGCGACCATCCTCAAGCTCGATCCGGTGATTGCCCGCGGCGAAGTCAGCGAGCGCGATCTCGGCTACCTCAAGCTCGGCGACAAGGCCACCATACGGCTGGTCAGCGGCC
>NZ_RZTF01000020.1:22649-38844 GCF_004023175.1 Mesorhizobium sp. M7A.F.Ca.MR.362.00.0.0 | reverse complement strand
GTCCAAGGCACCGTGCGCTACATCAGCCGCGACGCCTCGTCGGCGACCCGCACCTTCCGCGTCGAGGTTGCCGTCCCCAATGCCGACGGCTCAGTGCCGGCCGGCATGACGGCGGAAATCGCGCTCAACGCACAGCCGACCGACGCGGTGCTGCTGCCGCGCTCGGTTGTGACGCTCGGCGACAAGGGCGACCTCGGCATCCGTGCCGTGGGCAAGGACAACAAGGTGGCGTTCTTCCCCATCGACCTCGTCGACGACACGCCGACAGGCCTCGTCCTCGGCGGCATACCGGCCGACGCCCGCATCATCGTCGCCGGCCAGGAACTGGTGAAGGAAGGCGATCTGGTCAATCCGGTCGAGGCCGACCAGGCGATCATCAAGAAGCTGCTCGGCGAAGCGACGGCCGGCACGCAGTAGCAAGAGATCGCGACGGACTAGCCCTGGGCGGGGACAATCGGCTGCGACGCAGCTCGTGAAAATTCAAGAACAGGCGTTAGCCATGGATATCGTCAGACTCGCAATCAACAATGCCCGCCTGACCATTTCGGTCCTCGTCTTCCTTCTGCTGGCGGGCTGGGTCGCCTATCAGGCGACGCCAAAGGAAGCGGAGCCCGACGTTCCGATTCCGATGATGTATGTCAGCCTGATCTACCAGGGCATTTCGCCCGAGGATTCGGAGCGGCTTCTGCTGCGGCCGATGGAAAGCAAGCTGAAAAGCCTGAAGGGCCTCAAGGAGATGCGTTCGGCCGCCTTCCAGGGCGGCGGCTACGTGCTGGTCGAATTCCAGCCGCAGACCAATCTGGCCACCGCGCTGCAGGACACGCGCAGCAAGGTGCAGGACGCCAAGGCCGACCTGCCGCAGGCGGCGGAAGAACCCGTCGTCACCGAAGTCAACATTTCCGAATTTCCCGTGCTCGTCGTCACGCTCTCGGGAAATCTGCCCGAACGCGTGCTGACCGCCGCCGCGCGTGAACTGCGCGACCGCATCGAGGAGGTTCCCGGTGTTCTCGAGGGCTCGCTGCAGGGTGCGCGCGACGATCTCGTCGAGGTCGTCATCGATCCGATGAAGCTGTCTTCCTATGGGCTGCAACTCGATCAACTGATCGGTGCGGTCGGCAACTCCAACAGCCTGGTCGCCGCCGGCAATATCGAAGGCTCGGAGGGCAAATACGCCGTCAAGGTACCGTCGCTGATCGAAACGCCGGAGGATGTCGCCGCACTGCCGGTGGTCGCCGGCCCCAATGCCGTGGTGCAGGCCAAGGACATCGCGACGATCCGTTCGACCTTCAAGGATGCCGAGACGGTGACCCGTCTCAACGGCAAGCCGGCCATCGCCATCGAAGTCAAGAAGCGCATCGGCTCCAACCTGATCGACACCATCGCCAAGGTGCGAACGGTGTCCGACGAGTTCGTCAAGTCGATGCCCGAGGGCATGAACGTCACCTACACGCAGGACAAGTCGGTCTTCGTCAACCAGCTGCTCGGCGACCTGCAGAACCATGTGATGATCGCCGTCATCCTGGTGTTCATCGTCATCCTCTACGCGCTGTCCGGCCGCGCCTCGCTGCTCATCGGGCTTGCGATTCCGTCGTCCTTCCTGATCGGCATCCTGCTGCTGGCGATGATGGGCTACACGATCAACATGATCGTGCTGTTCAGCCTGATCCTGGCCGTCGGCATGCTGGTCGACGATGCCATCATCGTCACCGAGTTCGCCGAACGGCGGATGAGCGAGGGCATGCCGAAGGAGGAAGCCTTCGCGCTCGCCGCCAAGCGCATGGCCGGTCCGGTCATCGCCGCGACGATGACGCGCATCGCCGCCTTCTCACCGCTGCTGTTCTGGCCGGGCATCATCGGCGACTTCATGAAGTACATGCCGATCACGCTGATCGTCACGCTATCGGCCTCGATGCTCTATGCACTTGTCTTCGCGCCGACGCTGGGTGCGATCTTCGCCAAGGCGCCGCCGCATCATGAGGATGACAATCGCGACGGCTGGTACATGGCGATCGTCAAGCAGGCGGTGCGCTTCCCCATCACCGTGCTGGTGCTGACCGTCGCGCTCTTGTTCGGCGTCGGCTTTGCCTATTCGAAATACGGCGCCGGCGTCGAGTTCTTCCCGAATGTCGAGCCGGATTATGGCCTGCTCTACGTGCATGCGCGCGGCAATCTTTCGCTGGCCGAAATGGATACCGCGACCAAGATCGCGGAAGACAGGCTGCTCGGCTGGCCGGGTGTGAAGTCGGTCTACACCCGCGTCGGCAAGACGCAAGGCGGCGGCCAGGATATCCCCGAAGACGTCGTCGGCGTCATCCAGTACGAATTTATCGACTGGCGCGAGCGCAAGTCGGCGAACCACATCCTGGACGATCTGCGCGGCGTCATGGCCGGCATTCCCGGCGTCGATGTCGAGGTGCGCGTGCCGGAAGCCGGTCCGCCGACCGGCAAGCCGATCCAGATCAGGCTTTCGGCCGTCGACCCCAAGGGGCTCGACGACAAGGCCCGTGAGGTCGCGGCGCGCATCGGCAAGGTGCCCGGCGTCATCGATATTTCCGACGGCCTGCCGCCGCCCGGTGTCGACTGGGCGCTCGAGGTCGATCGTGCCAAGGCGGCGCAGTACGGCATCAGCCCAACCTCGGTCGGGACGGTGGTGCAACTGGTGACCAACGGGCTGAAACTCTCGGAATACCGGCCTGCCGGAGCCGACGACGCGGTCGACATAAGGCTGCGGCTGCCCGAAGACCGGCGCACGCTGTCGACGCTCGACGAACTCAGGGTGCAGACCTCACAAGGCTCGGTGCCGATCTCGAACTTCGTCGTGCGCAAGCCGGAGCCGACGGTCGGCATCCTCAACCGCATCGACGGCGCGCGTACGGTGGTCGTCCAGGCCAACGTCGCCGCCGGCGCTCAGGTCGCGGCTGTGCAGGAGCAGGTCACCAAGGCCGTCTCCGACATGGATCTCGGCAGCGGCATCCGCTGGAAGCTGGCCGGTTCGAACGAGGACAGCGCCGAAGCCAGCGCCTTCCTCAGCAAGGCCTTCGGGGCGGCGATCTTCCTGATCTTCCTGGTGCTTCTGGCGCAGTTCAACAAGTTCACCAGCGTCTGGCTGGTGCTGTCCTGCGTGGTCATGGCGACGATCGGCGTGTTCCTCGGGCTGCTGATAACCGGCGAGACGTTCGGCATCGTCATGTCGGGCATCGGCGTCATCGCTCTGGCCGGCGTGGTGGTGAACAACAACATCGTGCTGATCGACACCTATGACCGGCTGCGTGAAGAAGGCTGGGACAAGGTCGAGGCGGTGCTGCAGACTTGCCGCGAGCGCGCCCGCCCGGTCGTGCTGACGGCTGTGTCGGCCATTCTCGGCGTGCTGCCGATCGCCTTCGGCCTCGGGCTGGAAATCTTCCATCACGAGACGACGATCAACGCGCCGTCGACGCAATGGTGGATTTCGCTGTCCTCGGCGATCGTCTTCGGCCTGTCCTTCGCCACGGTGCTGACGCTGGTGGTGACGCCGTCGATGCTGATGGTGTTCACCCGCGCCAAGGTCAAACCGGGCGCACGGCGCGGCTTGATCAGCCGTCTGTTCCGGCGCGGCAAGGTCGAGATTTCATCGACCGATGCGCCAGGGCGGGATGCCGGAGCCGGGCCGGATATCGCCTTTCCGAAAGCCGCCGAATAGATCATTGCCGATTTGACCGGCAAAGGCCGCCCGGAACAACCGGGCGGCCTTTTGCATTGTTCTTGGGCGAAAAGTCGAATTGCGGGGTTCTCATGCCGATCACCACCATCGTCATCATCGTCCTGGTCCTTATCCTCATCGGCGCGGTGCCGGCCTGGCCGCATTCGCGCTCCTGGGGCTATGGGCCCTCGGGTATTGTCGGCGTGGTGCTGGTGGTGCTTATGGTGCTGCTGTTGATGGGACGGCTCTGAGGCGCCCTCTCAGTCCGCGGAGATTGTTAATGTGCGGAGGAGCATCGCCCGCTATCGCGGACGTCAGGCAGCTTTCGCAACGCCGGTCACGGTGGCAATGCCGATATCCCCGAGAGCTTCAGTGACGGCCTCATCCAGCGGCGTGTGGGGGATCGCGCCGATGATGCCTTCCAGCCTTGCCGACGCCAGTTGGTGCGGTTCGAAGCGCAGATAGGACATCGACACGATCTCACGCCACATCGCCACGAACGGGCTGCCGGCGCGCAGCACCCACCACGCCATCGAGGTCATCTTGAGCGGACGGCCAAGCGCCTTCTCCGCGGCCGCCTTGATTTCCAGGTCGGTGACGGGATGGCCCGGGAAGTTGAAGGCTTCATAGGCGCCGAGCTTGTCCAGGTTCTGCGCCAGTCCGACGAAAGCCCTGGCCAGATCCGGCAGGTAGGCCCATTCATGCACGAGGTCGACCGGGCCGGGCGCCGTATAGGTACCCTTGTTGATCTTGGCAGCGACGACCAAGTCGAACCACGAGCCGCTGCCGGTGCCTCCGAAGAAGTCGCCCGCCCGCAAAATGATGGTGCGGACGCGGCGCGCTTCGGCCTCGCGGTGAAACAGGTCCTCCATGGCGACGCGGATGCGCCCCTTCTCGGTCGTCGGGCGGAACGGCGTGTCTTCCGTGATCACCTCCGGCATCGGCGACCCGTAATTGTATACGGTCCCGGGAAAGAGATGCAGTGCGTTGTTGGCACGGCAAGCGGCCATGACATTCTCGGCGATCGGCAGGCACTTGGCCCATTCGGTGTAGATCGGGTTGAGGCCGTTGAAGATGATGTCGACACCTTCCGTGGCGCGGATCAGCGCTTCCCGGTCGAGCGCGTCACCGGCAACGGCCGTAGCGCCTTCGAGTTCAGTTGGCAGTTTGCCGTTGCGGGTGACGGCGCGGACCTCGTAGCCCGCGTCGATGAAGGCCTTGGCGACCACGCGGCCGAGCCGGCCATTGGCACCGAGAATTGCGATACTGGTCATTGGAAGCACTCCTGGGTTGGGATTTGCGTGGTCGGTCGCAAGGCGCGATCGGGATCAGCGACGAGCGCGATCGAGATCAGCGGCTGCCGAAGAGGTCGCGGTTGCTGCCTTGCGTAACCGGCTGCCGGACGGCCGCATCCGGGTTGTGGATCGAAGCGGTGGTCGTGTTGTCGATGCTGGTGACAGCCGGCTGGCTGGCGTCGTTCGACCCAAACTTGTCGCTGCCGGCAAAGGCGGCGCTGACGGAAATGAGGATGGCGGCGGTGGTGAGAGCGATCTTGTTCATCTGAGTTCTCCTGGTGGTGTTTGCAGTCCGTGTTGGTGTCTGCAGCCGGAATATGGTCGCTCTGAACGCGAATGGAAATTGACTACAGATGGCGTTCTGATATTCATAAATGAATGGCTGAAATCGACTGGAACCTGATCAAGAGCTTTGTCGCCGTGGCGGAATCCGGCGGCCTGTCGGCCGCCGCGCGAAAGCTTTCGGCCAGCCAGCCGACGCTTGGCCGTCACATCGGCGAGTTGGAACAGGTGCTGGGCGTTACGCTGTTCCGTCGCGGACGGCACGGCTACGAACTGACGGAGGCCGGCAGCACGCTGTTCGAACGCGGCAAGGCGGTCAGCGAGCAGGCAAGCGCCTTCTCACTGCTGGCGCTGGGTTCGGTCGAGGCCATCGAAGGCACGGTGCGCATCGCCGCCAGTGAGGTGGTGGCGGCCTATGTCCTGCCTGAGATGACGATGCGGCTGGGGATCGAGGAGCCCGGCATCGAGGTCGAGATCGTCGCCTCCAACCAGGTCGAGAACCTGCTGCGTCGAGATGCCGACATCGCCATCCGCATGGTCAAGCCGGCGCAGAACGAGCTGATGGCACGCAAGGTCTGCGATATCGCGCTCTGCGCCTGCGCCGCCAAATCCTATCTCGACAGGCGCGGCCGTCCGCTAAAGCCTGCCGATCTTGTCGACCACGATCTGGTCGGCTTCGACCGCGGCGACGAGATCATCAGGGGCTTTACCCAGCATGGCATCCCCGTCACCCGGAGCAGCTTCCGCTTCAGGGCCGACAACCAGATCGTTTTGTGGGAAGCGGTGCGGGCGGGAAACGGCATTGGCCTCGGCCAGGAGCCGCTGGCCGACAGGGATCCTTTGATTGAGAAGGTGCTGCCTGACCTGCCGCTGCCAGTTCTGCCGGTGTGGCTGGCGATGCATCGCGATGTGCGTACCAGCGTGCGCATCCGCCGGGTGGTGGATTTTCTCCACGAGGAGCTGAAACGCTATTCGGCGGGTGCTGGCGCGAATTCGGCGCGGTGAGCAAGCCCGGCCATCAGCAACACGATGATCAGCAGTCCCGACATGGTGATGAAGATCGGGCCGAAGCTGGAATGCTCGGCAACGAAGCCGATCGCCGACGGCGCCACCAGTATGCCGCAGTATCCGATAGTGGTGACCACGCTCATGCCGGTGCCAGAAGACATGCCTTCCTGGTTGCCGCCGGCCGAAAAGATGATCGGCACCATATTGGCGATGCCGAAGCCGCAAAAGGCAAAGGCTGCAATGGCGAGCCAGGGCGAGGGCGCCAGGCCAGCCACCAGCATGCCGACCGCTGCTACCAGGGCCGACACGCGCAGCGTCGTCACCGCGCCGAAGCGATTGCGTATGCCGTCGCCGAAGAACCGCGTAATCGCCATGACGCCCGAAAATCCGGCGTAGGCGAGGCCGGCAACGGCAAGATCGGCGCCGAGTTCCTGGCGCAGATACAGGGCTGCCCAGTCGAGCACCGCGCCTTCGGAGATCATCGCCAGCAGCGCCATCAGTCCGATCAGATAAACCAGCGGGTTTGCCGGCAGTGCGAATTTGTGATGCTCTGCCGCCTGCGGTCTGTCTTCGGTGAGGAGATGGCGAACGGCCACCGCGATCACCGCGAAGGCAAACACCGTTACCGCCGCCGCGTGGGCGAGGTGGCCGTAGTGCTGGATGGCAAAGCCGCCGAGGCCGCCGCCGGCGAAGCCGCCCAGACTCCAGAAGCCGTGCGAGGACGACATGACGGCGCGGGAGAGCCGCCGTTCGACCACCACGGCATTGGCATTCATGGCGACGTCCATGCCACCGATCGAGCCGCCGAAGATGATCATGGCAATGGCCGCCAGCGTTACGTTGGGCGCCAGCGCCACGACCATGAGACCGAGGCTGCCGCACAGGGCGAACCAGCGCAGCACGGTGCGCGAACCATGTCTGGAGATCAAATGGCCGCACCAGGTCATCGCCATGACGGCACCGACCCCGAATAGGAGAATCAGCAGGCCGAGCGTGAACTTCGAAATCTCCAGCCGGGTCAGGAACACCGGAATCTGCGGCGCCCAGCTGCCGGTCAGGAAGCCGTTGGCGAGGAAAATGGCCGCGAGCGCCCATCGTCCGCGAATGGCAGTCAGCTTGGCAGTTGACGCGTTCATGAGGCGAATCCCGCTTAAAATGGCTTCGCGCGGCAAATTAGATCGATTCAATTTTCAGTCAAGGCTCTTTCGGGAAGCATTTTGGGCCAAACATAGCCTTAAGTGATCGCTGGGGCGACGGCGTCAATGGTCCTGGGGGCGCCTTGCCTCGAATTCGGCCTTCTTGGCGTCGGAGGCCTCGGTCTGGTTGAGCGCCTGCCATTCCCCATAAGGCATGCCGTAGACGATCTCGCGCGACTGATCCTTGCCGAGATCGACGCCATCGGCATTGGCTGCCTCGCGATACCAGTTCGACAGGCAGTTGCGGCAGAAGCCGGCGAGGTTCATCAGATCGATATTCTGCACATCGTTGCGCTCGCGCAGATGCTCGACCAGCCGGCGGAAGGCGGCCGCCTCGAAATCGCGTTGCTGCTCGTCGCTGAGTTCAGTCATCGAAACCTCCGTCATAGCGGCCCGGTGCGCGAGCCGAACATCTTCACCACATGTATATCGGGACGACGGTCGATCGCGTCAACGATCGGCGCCAGCCGTTCGGCCCAGGCGAGCGCGCCCTTCTGGTCCGATATCAGATCCTGTCGGATCTCGATCAGCGCATGGGCGAAGCCGTTGATGATGGCGTGCTTGTACATGGTGTCGCCGCGCAACGCGCCGTCATAGGGTTCGTTGTCGCCGACGACGAGGTTCTTGTCCTGCGCCAGCATGTCTATCAACGGCCGCGCCACGCGGTCGTCGAGGTCCCACAGGATGCCGACGTGCCAAGGACGCCGGATTCCTTGCATGGCAGGGGTGAAGGAATGCACCGAGAAGATGAAGGGCGCCCGGGCGGAAGCCTGTGCGACCGAGGCGATCATGGCGCCGACAGCGTCGTGATAGGGCCGGTAGAACCCGTCGAGCCGCCTCTCGCGCTCATCGGCAGTAATGGGGTAATTCCCAGGTACGACAGTGCCGTCATAAAGCTGGCGAATGAGCGTCGGGTCGTCTTCGCCGCGATTGGGATCGATCAACAGTCGCGAAAAATTGGCGAGCACCGCCGGCACGCCGAGCAGGGCAGCCAGTTCGCGCATCACCGCCTCGACGCCGATGTCATAGGCGATGTGCCGGTCGAACTCGGCCGAGGGCAGGCCGAGGCTGCCGTAGTCGTCGGGCAGGTCGCGACGGGCATGATCGCCCAACAGCACGATGCCTCGCTTGCGGTCGCCCTCGATGATGTCGAAAGGCGCGAAAACTGTGGATCGGGTCATTGGCGGGAAATGGTCTGTTCGCGGGCTTCCGGGGAGGGTGCTATCGTCATTCCACGAAGACGACGCTTGCGCAATGCCGTTGTTTGGCCAAGGTTTCCCGGGAAATCTGGCACACGTCGGCGAATTGTGCGCCGGAGCCTTTCTAAATCGATTGGAATTGGACAAAACGGTGCGTTGACATGCGCCCGGACTTTTCCGAAAAGGGGCGCAGAGAGATGCTGATGTGGTTTTTGAGGGGTTTTCGGATGAGTTCCGCCGGCGGGCAGCGCATGCGCTCTGCCTTTGCCATGCCGCTCCTCACTCTTGCCATGGGCCTGTCGGCCATGGTCGTGGCTTCGCCGGCGCGTGCCGATTTCCGCGTCTGCAACGCCACGCAGAACCTGGTCGGCGTCGGCATCGGCTATCGCGCCAAGGCCGGCTGGATCACCGAAGGCTGGTGGCACATCGAGGGATCGAGCTGCAAGACGCTGATCGAAGGGCCGCTGTCATCAAGGTTTTACTATCTTTATGCAGAAGACGCCGAACGCGGCGGACGCTGGGACGGCCCGATCAACATGTGCGTGGCTGAGAAAGAGTTCAAGATCGCAGGCGTGACCGACTGCGTTGCCCGGGGCTTCCAGCGCGCCGGATTCCAGGAATATGACACGGGCGAACAGGCAAGCTGGATGGTCCAGCTGACCGATGAGTCCACAACGGGAGGCGCTCCAGCCGCCCCGGGAACAAACAGTCAATGAGACGTAGCCGCAAGGTCAAGATCCTAGCCACCATCGGTCCGGCCTCCTCGTCGGAGGAGATGCTGAAGAAACTGTTCGAAGCGGGCGCCGATGTGTTCCGCATCAATATGAGCCATACCGACCATGAGCTGATGCGCACGCTGGTCGGACGCATCCGCGCTGTCGAGGAAGCGGTTGGCCGGCCGATCGGCATCCTCGCCGACCTACAAGGACCGAAGCTGCGCGTCGGCAAGTTCGCCAACGGGAAGGAAGTGCTGACGCAAGGCCAGACCTTCACCCTCGACGACAATCCCGAGCCCGGCACCTCGACCAGGGTCTATCTGCCGCATCCGGAAATCCTAAGCTCGGTCGAAGCCGGCCATCGCCTGCTGATCGACGATGGCAAGCTCGAGCTGAAGGCGGTGAAGAGCGACGGCAAGTCGATCGTCTGCACCGTCGTCGCCGGCACCACGATTTCCGACAAGAAGGGCGTCAGCCTGCCCGACACCGACCTCCCGGTCGGCGCGCTGACCGAGAAGGATCGCAAGGACCTCGATGCCGTGCTGGCCACCGGCGTCGACTGGGTCGCGCTGTCTTTCGTGCAGCGGCCGGAGGATCTGGCCGAAGCGCGCAAGATCGCACGCGGCCGGGCGCTGATCATGGCCAAGATCGAAAAGCCGCAGGCCGTCGCCCGGCTGGCCGAGATCATCGAATTGTCCGACGCGCTGATGGTCGCCCGCGGCGATCTCGGCGTCGAGATGCCGCTCGAGGCGGTGCCCGGCATCCAGAAGCAGATCACGCGCGCGGCACGCCGCGCCGGCAAGCCGGTGGTGGTTGCAACGCAGATGCTGGAATCGATGATCACGGCACCGGTGCCGACCCGCGCCGAAGTGTCCGATGTTTCGATCGCCGTCTTCGAAGGCGCCGATGCCATCATGCTGTCGGCGGAATCGGCAGCGGGTGCCTATCCCGTCGAGGCCGTGGCAATGATGAACCGTATCGCCACCAAGGTCGAAACCGATCCGACCTATGCCGGCATCATCAACGCCCAGCGCTCCGAGCCGGAGGCGACCGGCGCCGACGCCATTTCGCTGGCCGCGCGCGAGATCGCCGAAACGCTGAAGCTGTCGGCGATCATCACCTACACCGCATCGGGCACCACAGGCCTGCGCGCCGCCCGCGAGCGGCCGCAGGTGCCTGTTATCGCGCTGTCGCCGATCCTCAACACGGCGCGGCGGCTGTCGCTTTTGTGGGGCACGCATTGCGTCGTCTCACCCGACGCCGTCGATCTCGACGACATGGTCAATCGCGCCTGCCGCATCGCCTTCGACGAAGGCTTCGGCAAGCCTGGCGACCGCGTCATCATCACCGCGGGCGTGCCGCTGCGGACACCGGGTTCGACCAACATGCTGCGCATCGCCTATATCGGTTCGGACACACAAGTCAGCCGCTAGATTCCTGAAGCGTGTCGCCTCTGAACGGATTCAGACGGCCCGCTTTAGGTCGGCGCGAGTTCGGCCTGCGGTACCTTGATATCGGCGCATCTGCCGGCGCCGTAGGCGTCGCCGGCGATGCGCGCCTCCACGGTCCTGGCCATCGCCTGCAGGTCTATATTCTTGCCAGCGACCTTCTCGATGGCGCCGACGGTCAGGTCGGTCGCGATCCAGTCTGGCTTGTGACCGAGATTGTGCACCCACACGAGTTCGGCACCGGCAATGTCGCGCGCCAGGCCGACCGAATGGATATGTGCATAGACCACCTTGTCGCGATCGCCTGAAATCACCACGGTCGGCGCCTTGATCTCGGCGTAACGCGGTGCGGTGGCGAGCGCGTAGCGATAGAGCCCGGCGACATCGGTGGCGTTGGCACGAAAGGCTGTTGGTCGCAGCACCAGCGGGATAGAGGCCGAGCTGAGATAATTGTCCGGCACCTTGTTGGGCGAGAAAACGCAGGTGGTGGCGTCGGCCATCTGCAGGGTTCCGGCCGGATAGGTCAGCGTTTCGGAAAACAGCCAACCGAGCACCGGCATGGTGGTCAGATTGTAGTACCAGGCGGTTGCGCCGCCCGGCCATGGGTGGGTCGCCGGTGCGAGAAAGACGAGCCCGAGTGTCTTGTCTGGATGTTCGCGGCCAAAGGCCGATGTCACCACGCCGCCGAAGGAATGGCCAACGATGACAGCCTTTTTGATGCCGAGATGGTCCATCAGTGCGGCAATGGTGTTGGCCTGCGCCGACGGGTTCTCGTTGTTGGTGCCGCGACCCGACCAGCCATGGCCTGGCCGGTCGAAGAACAGCATTTCGGCGCGGCCTTCGAGCAAGGAGCGCAGCGGCAGCATCTGGTCCCTGAGATTGGCGCTGGCGCCGTGGATCAAGACGATCGGCGGCAGCTCGGCATTGGCGGGCGCCGGAACATGGACATAGTGGATGCGGGCGCCGTCGATGTCGGCGAACTCGCCGATCGGCGGATTGCGACGCTCGATCAGCCATGAGCCGACGCGGGTGACGCCGACAAAGCCGAAGATAAGCGCCATCAGGAAGGCAAGGGCGGCGTAGATCAGGTTCATGAGGGAGATACGAGGTGGAGGGGGATAAGTTGTAGGGTAGGCAGTAGGCATGTGTGTTCCGCAGAGCGGTCTGGACCTACTGCCTAATCCCTACTGCCTATTCCCTCAAATACCTTCACCGGCAAGCTCCTCCGAAATCGTGCCGACCTGGTCCTGGGCGCTGCGCATCATCGGATAGATGGCCAGCACCTTTTGCCAGGCCTCGAGCGCCGATTGCTTGTGGCCGGTCAGCGCCATGATCTGCGCCAGGCCGGACAGCGCACCGAAATGGCGCGGCTCGAGCTGCAGCGTATGGTCGATGTCGGACATCGACTTGCCGTAGTTCTTCATCATGAAATGGACGGTGGCACGCCGGTTCCAGCCTTCGGCATAAGTCGGCTGCAAAGTCACCACCTGGTCGAGGAAATCGAGCGCTGCGTCGAACTTCTGGCCCTCGACGGCTTTTTGCGACCATTGCATCATCAGGTCGATCGAGGCGCTGCCGGATTGCGACCACTCGCTCCAGATGTTGCCGGCGATGCGCTCGGCCGCCTTTTCGTTGCGCTCGCGTTTCAGATCGCTGAACAACTGGTCGAGGCGGGCTTGTTTCGTCGTTGCGGCGGGCGGCGCGTCCTGAGTGGCCGGCGGCGCGACAGCATCATCCGCCCATGCCGGGCCATAAATGACGCCGGAAACAAGCAGAGATGTCAAAAATGCAAAAAGAATCCGCATCGCCGGACTCTAGTCCCGGGCGACGGAACGTCAAACTGAATTTGGCGTGAAAATGCCGGCAGGCGGCAACAAGCATCAAAGGGGGGGAGGCAACAGCCTCCTGCCCGAAAACTCAGCCCTGGCGTGCCTTGTAGCGCGGGGCGGTCTTGTTGATGATGTAGACGCGGCCCTTGCGGCGAACCAACTGGTTGTCGCGGTGACGCGCCTTCAGCGCCTTGAGCGAATTCTTGATCTTCATGGTCTTGCCTGTCGGTGTGGACCCGGTCCGGGTCGAAATTTTAAGGCGCGCCAGAAGACGCGCCTTTGAACTGTGGGAGGCTCATAAACGAGGAGCCTTGTCCCTGTCAACCGCAAGCGTGCTCCATAGCGGCTGTGAATCGTCCCTGTCATCAATTATCCGCCATGTCGGCCTTGCGGCATTGCGCGGCCCTGGGGCCGGCTGGGATGATGCGGTCGCCGTGAAGTGATTTGGAGAGAACCATGCGCCGAATGTTCCTGTCCGCCTGCCTTGTCCTGCTGGCGGCAGCTTCGGTTGCTCGCGCGCAGGAATGCGACCGCAGCGACGACAGCCAGCAGATGATGAACATCTGTGCCGGCGAAGACTATCAGGCGGCCGACGCCAAGCTCAACAAGGCCTATCAGGACCTCACCAGCTCGGATGACGCCGGCGGCAAGAGATTGCTGCAGGTGGCGCAGCGCGCCTGGATCACTTTTCGCGATGCCGAATGCGCGCATTCCACCGCCGCCAGTCAAGACGGCTCGATCCATCCGATGGCAGTATCGCAATGCCTGACCAGATTGACCAATGATCGCATCAAGCAGCTCGCTGCCGCGGCCAATTGCGAGGAAGGCGATTTGAGTTGCGTCAAACCAGGCGAGGACGAGAGCGACGATTTGCAGTAGGCAACCCTATGAGGCGCGACGGCCGATCCGAGTGAAATGTCCCATCTTGCGGCCGAGCCGCGCTTCGGCCTTGCCGTAGAGATGCAGCATCAGATCGGGCTCGGCGAGAAGCTCCGGGACGCGCAGCACATCGTCGCCGATCAGGTTTTCCATCACACAGTCGGAATGGCGGTCCGGGGCGCCGAGCGGCAGGCCGGCGATGGCGCGGATATGCTGCTCGAACTGCGAAACGATACAGGCGCCTTCCGTCCAATGGCCGGAATTGTGCACGCGCGGCGCGATTTCGTTGGCCAGCAGCGAGCCGTCCGCCAGCACGAAGAACTCGACACCGATGACGCCGACATAGTCCAGCGCCGACAGGATCTTCGATGCCGCCGTTCGTGCGGCTTGCGCCGTTTCGAGCCTTACGCGGGCCGGTAAGGTCGACGTATGGAGAATGCCGTTGCGATGGACATTCTCGGCCGGATCGTAGGCGACGACCGCACCGTCCAGCCCACGCGCCGCGATTACCGATATCTCGCGCTCGAACGGCACGAAGGCCTCCAGGATCAGAGGCACATTGCCCATCGCCTCGCATGTGCCGGCGAAGCCGCCGGCTTCCATGTTGCGGAAGACGCGCTGGCCTTTGCCGTCATAGCCCATGCGCCGGGTCTTCAGGACACCGCTGCCGTCGAATGCTTTCAGCGCCGCGATCAGCTGGTCATCATTGTCGACGGCGTGGAAATCGGCGGTGGCAATGCCGATGCCGTTGAGGAATGTTTTTTCGTCCACCCGGTCCTGCGCCACTTCCAGCGCACGCGCCGGCGGATAGACCGGAACCTTGGCGGCCAGCGCACTGGCGGCTGCAACCGGCACGTTCTCGAACTCGTAGGTGACGACGGAACTCGAGCCTGCCAGTTCGGCAAGGGCGGCCGGGTCGTCATAGGCGGCTGTTATCTGCCGGTTGGCGACCTGTGCCGCGGGGCAATCCGCTTGCGGCTCCAGCACCACGGTGCGGTAGCCCAGGCGGGCGGCAGCAACAGCCAGCATGCGGCCGAGCTGGCCGCCGCCAATGATGCCGATGGTCGATCCGGCGGGCAGGCTCACGGCGTATCCGTCGGTTCTGCCGCGACCTTGGCGGTCTGCGCGGCGCGCCAGGCATCCAGGCGGACGGCAAGCTCGTTATCGTTCAGTGCCAGCACGGCGGCGGCTAGAAGGGCTGCGTTGGCAGCGCCGGCCTTGCCGATGGCCAGCGTGCCCACGGGAATGCCGGCCGGCATCTGGACAATGGACAGCAGCGAATCCTGCCCGGAAAGCGCTTTCGATTCCACCGGCACACCGAACACCGGCAGCGGCGTCATCGCCGCCGTCATGCCGGGCAGGTGCGCCGCACCGCCGGCGCCGGCGATGATCACCTGATAACCGGCCGCCTTGGCGCCCTTGGCGAAATCATAGAGCCGGTCTGGGGTGCGATGCGCGGAGATGATCAGCCGCTTGTGCGGGATGCCGAGTGCTTCCAGCGTTTCGGCGGCATGGCGCATCGTCGCCCAGTCGGACTGGCTGCCCATGATGATGGCGACGTCGGCGCGTTGATCGTCCAAGTCCGTGTTCCCCGGCGACAAAGGCGCGCCTTAGCGGAATTCGCGCGAGGCCGCAAGGATAGGCGGCGGCCGCGGCGGTCTGGCAAGACGGAAACCAGCCGGTCAGATGCCGTCGCGCTCGGCCTCTGGCGTCGAGACCAGCAAGGCCGAAGCCGCGTTGGCGGCGGTGATGGCCGCCCGCATGGTCTGCCCACGGGCAAGTCCCGCGGCCAGCGCGCCAACGAATTCATCGCCGGCGCCATGCGTGCTGGCGACCTTGACCGGGACGGCCGGCAGCGCGAAGGCCTCGCCGGTCTGGTCGCAGCAGGCGACGCCCTCGCCGCCCGCCGTGACAATCGCCACCGGATAAAGATCGGCCAGCAGCCGTGCGGCTTGCGCGGCGCCGTCGAGTGTCTCGACCACCGCTGTGCCAGCCAGGAATTCCGCCTCGATGGCGTTGACAACCAATATGTCGACCAGCGCGATCAACTCCTCGGAGAGTTCGCGCGCGGGGGCCGCGTTGAGCACGACGCGGCCGCCCCGTGCTTTGACGGCGCGTGCGGCGGCAATGTTGCCGGCTTCCGGCACTTCGTTCTGCAACAAGAGCACTGCCGTCTGTCCCACCACATCGGAAGCAGAGGCAATGTCGGCATGGCCCAGTGTCAGATTGCTGCCCGAGACGATCACCGCGCCATAGTCGCCGCCCGCGTCGAAGATCGCTACGCTCATGCCGGAGCTGGCGCCAGCGGCCACCCGCACGAAGCGGCGGTCGACCTTGGCGCGATCGAGGTTGGCCAGCAACGCCCGCCCGAAATCATCGTCGCCGACGGCGCCGATCATCGCCGCGCGCACGCCGGCCCGCGCCGCCGAGACAGCCTGGTTGCCGCCCTTGCCGCCGCATTTCGGGTGCCAGGCATGGCCGGTCACCGTCTCGCCCTTGCGCGGGCGGTCGGGCGCGTCGACCATGATGTCGTAGTGCAAGCTGCCGAACACGGTGACCAGCGGCGATGTCGTCATGAGCCCCGGTCTTTTCGTTTCGATGTCACCGCGGACATGGTGCGGCCGAGATTGCGCTCCGCCGCCTGATAATCGCGCTGTGCCACCG
>NZ_RZTF01000020.1:16909-22639 GCF_004023175.1 Mesorhizobium sp. M7A.F.Ca.MR.362.00.0.0 | reverse complement strand
GTGCCACCGCCACGAACAGCGCGTCGAGGATGTTGAGCTGGGCAATGCGCGCCGCTGCGTTCTCGCCCATCAGCGGCGAGCCTTGCGCGGTCGAGCACAGCACGATGTCGGCGACCGCAGCCAGCGGCGAGTTGTCGTAGTTGGTGATGGCCAGCGTGCGGGCACCGTTCTTGCGGGCCAGCTGGATGGCGTCGATGACGGCCGACGTGTTGCCCGAATGCGAGAAGCCGACGGCGATGTCGTCGCCGCCGAGCAGCGAGGCCGACATCAGCATCATATGCGAATCGTCATAGACGGATGCGCGGATGCCGATGCGCAGAAACTTGTGCGAGACATCGCGGGCGATCTGCGCCGAGCCGCCGACGCCATAAAAATCCCGGTTCTTGGCACGGAAGAGCAGCTCGGCGGCGCGGTCGAAATCCTCGATGTCGAGGATCGCCAGCGTCTCCTCCAGCGCCTGGATGGAGGTGCGAAACACTTTTTGCACGATCTCGGCCGAACTGTCGTCGGATGACAGTTCCTGGTGCATCTCGGCGGTCGGCAGGCGACTGTATTCATAGACGGCGGTGCGGAAGTCGCGATAGCCGGAAAAGCCGAGCTTCTTGGCGATTTTGACCACCATCGCCTCGGACACGCCGGACTCTTCGGCGATCTGTTTCAGCGGAATGCTCTCGTCGAAACCGCGCCGGCCGAAGACGGTTTCCACCACCTTCGCCTCCAACGGGGTGAGATGCGGCATCATCATGCGGATGCGCGGTCCTACCGCTTTCAGGTCCAGCCCGCTCAAGGTCATCCACGCCCCCTCGTCACGCGATCGATAAGCATCGCGGCGAGGATTATAAGACCAGTTGCCAGAAGCTGATAGAAGGACTGGACGTTCATCAGCGTCAAACCGTTGCGCATAGCGCCGAGGATGACGGCGCCCAGGATGGTGCCGACGATGCTGCCCTTGCCGCCCATCAGCGAGGCGCCGCCGATGGCGGCAGCCGCGATAGCGTCGAGTTCCCAGAGATTGCCGAGGATGGGCTCGGCGGCGCCGAGCCGGCCGACCAGGATCTGCGCGGCAAGCGCCGCCAGCAGGCCCGAGATCATGTAGGCGGCGATCTTGGTGCGGGCAATCGGCACGCCGGCGATGTAGGCCGCCTCCTCGTTGCCGCCGACGGCAAGCAGATATTCGCCGAAGGGCGTCTTCTTCAAAACGACCCAGGCGACGACAGCCACGCAGGCGACGATGATGACCGCCAGAGGCAGTCCAAACAGCGATCCGTTGAAGATGGCGCGAAAGCTTGGCGGAAGGCCGAGCACCGGATTGCCGCCGGTGTAGATCAGCGCCAGCGCCCGATAGGTGCTGAGCGTTCCCAACGTGACGATGAAGGGCTGCAGCCCGACATAGGCGACGAGCACGCCGTTGACGAGGCCGCAGGCAAGGCCAATGGCGAAGCCGGCGGCGATGGCCAACGGAAACGGCACGCCGGCGACCATCATAGAGGCCGAGATGACGGCCGAGAGTGCCGCCGTCGGCCCGACCGACAGGTCGATGCCACCGGAGATGATGACCAGCGTCATGCCCAGCGCCAAACAGGCATTGATGCTCGACTGCTGCAGGATGTTGACCAGGTTGCGCTCGGCGAAGAAGCCGGGCACCAGCGTGCCGAATACTGCCAGGATCACGACAAGGCCGATCAGCGTGCCGGCGTCGCGCATGGAAACGCCGCGCAGGAATTCGGCGCGTGGTCGCACCAGAGTGGTATCCGACATATCCGTCACCTACTGCCTTGCCTGTTGCGCGGCCGGCGTTTGCGTTTGTGGGATGGCGTGCGCCGCGATCGCCTGTTCGCTGATATCGTCTCTGTGGAGTTCGGCCGCGATCGTGCCGTCGCGCATGACCAGCACGCGGTCGGCAAGCCGGATCACTTCGGGGAGTTCGGAGGAGACGACGATCACGGCATGGCCCTCGGCGGCGAGTTCCTCGATCAGATGATAGATCTCCGCCTTGGCGCCGACATCGATGCCGCGTGTCGGTTCGTCGAACAAGAGGATGCGCGTTCCCGCGGCCAGCCAGCGGCCGATGATCGCCTTCTGCTGGTTGCCGCCGCTGAACAGGCGGATCGGCCGGTCGAGCAGGAACGGGCGCAGATTGACGCGGCTCATCCTGTCGACCGCCACCTGTTTCAGCCTGGTGTGATCGATGACGCCGCGCGGCGCGAATACGTTCATCGAGGCCAGCGCTATGTTGCTGGTGATCGAGCGCAGCGGCACGATGCCTTCGCGCTTGCGCTCCTCCGGCACCAGGCCGATGCCGGCGGCAATCGCATCGCGCGGGCCGGCGAAGCGCGCCGCCTTGCCGTCGATTGCAATGGTGCCGGCCGTGGCGCGATCGGCGCCGGCCAGGAGCCGCAAAAGTTCAGTTCGGCCGGAACCGACCAGGCCGGCAATCCCCAGCACCTCGCCGCGATGCAGATCGAACGACACGTTGCGCACCTTCGTCGCCGAGGAGAGGCCACGCGCGCTCAGCATGACCTTGTTCGTGGCATGGGAATTATGGTGTTCCTGCGCCAGTTCGCGGCCGACCATCATCGCCACGACCGCTTTCTCCGACAGGTCTTTCAGATCGACGGAATCGACGACGACGCCATCGCGCATGATGGTGGCGCGCCGGCAGATGCCGAACACCTCATCCAGCTTGTGCGAGACATAGACGACGGCGACGCCATCGCGCGCCAAACCTGTAATGACTTGCGCGAGCCGTTCGAATTCGCTCGGCGTCAGGCTCGATGTCGGCTCGTCCATGGCGACGATGCGGGCGCGATCGAGCAATGCCCTGGCAATCTCGACAATCTGCCGCTGCGCCACCTTCAGGGTGCCGAGCGGGGCGGCTGGATCGATGGAAGGGTCGATGGCTGCAAGAGCCTCGGCGGCGCGGCGCTCCTGCTCTCTGCTGGCGACGAAGATGCCGCCGCGCGTCAGCGGATGGCCGAGGAACATGTTCTGGGCGACGCTGAGGCGCGGCACCTGCTGCAATTCCTGATGGATCATGGCGACGCCCGCAGCGCGCGCGGCAACCGGGTTGGCGAGTGTAACCGGCTCGCCGTCAATGAGGACGCTTCCCGCTGTCGGCCTGTAGACGCCAGACAGGATGCGCAGCAGCGTCGACTTGCCGGCGCCGTTTTCGCCGAGCAGGCCGTGGATTTCACCGGCCCCCACCGAGAGTGACACCTCGTGGAGCGCCCGTACGGCCGGAAACAGCTTGGAAATGCCCTTGAATTGCAGCCTGGGTGACATCGGGTTCTATCTCCGGGCCATGGTGCCGGTCAGAAGCGAATTGCCCTGACCGGCACTGTTGGTTGGCCTTACTGGCCCGCAGCCGCGTCCTCGAGCAGCGCCTTGCGCGCGCCGGCGCCGGAATAGCGGTCGGCATTGTCCTTGGTGATCAGCGCCTGTGGCGTGGCGACGACGCGCGGCAGCTTCTGTCCCGCGACGAGACGCAGAGCTGTTTCCAACGCCACTTCGCCGGTCAGAACGGGGAAACTGTCGACCGTGCCGGTCAGTTCGCCGGCCCGTATGGAGGCATAGGCATCGGAAATGCCGTCGGTGCCGAAGACCGCAACCTTGTCCTGCAGGCCGGCGGCCTTGACAGCCTCGACGATGCCGAGCGCCATGCCGTCATTGTTGGCATAGAAGCCGATCAGGTCGGGATGCTGCTGCAGGATGTTGGTGGCCGCGTCATAGGAGGTCTGGCGGTCCCAGTTGCCGGGAACGCTGGCGACAACCTCGAACTTGCCTCCCTCGGTGATGGTCGACTTGAAGCCATCGGTGCGCTGCACGGCGGCATAGACGCCAGCCTGGCCTTCGACGATGGCGACCTTGCCGCCATTCGGACGATTCTTGACGAACCATTTGGCGACGCGCACGCCATTGTCGCGTTGGACATTGCCGACATAATGCTCGGCCTGCGGGATGACGGCGTCATTGACATTGACCACCGGCACGTTGGCGGCCTTGGCCTGCTCCATGATCGGCTGCAGATTGGCATCCGTCTGCGGCGAGACGAGCAGCACGTTGTAGCCCTGCGTCACCAGGCCTTCGGCGATGGTGAGCTGGCCGAGCTGGTCGCCCTCGCTCTGCGCTGCCTGATAGACGACGGGAACGCCGACCTTGGCGCCGAATGCCGTGTAGCCCTCGCCCAGCGAGCGCCAGTATTCATTGGTCAGCGTCTTGGAGACCGCGCCTGCCTTGGTGCCTTCGGGCAGCTTGGGGAACGCGCCGAACTTGGCCTCGACCTGCGACCAGTCGATGCGGTCCTTTTCCGTGTCGGAATTGAGCGGCGCGAGGTCGGCGGCAAAGGCAGAGCCGATCGAGAGCGCCATCAGTGCGGCGGTAGCGGTGGCAAGCAGAAGTTTCATTGTATTCCTCCCTGGTTGAAAACGGCGATGGCGCGGATGCCTCAGCTATCCGGCCCGAGCATGATTTCCTGGATGATGGCCTGCGACGTCACCGCGTCCTGGCTGTCCATGGCGGCGGACAGGCGATTGTCCTGCTCCAGCCGGTCGACGACGCGCAGCATGCGCTTGACGGTGGCGATGTTGACTTCGCACTCGCGCACCGGATCGAGCCCGGTCATATCGGGGAACGTGTCGAAATAGATGGCGCCGGCGTAGCCGTCGCGGCGAATCTGCCTGAGCAGCTCGATGGTCTGCAGCGTGTGCACCGCGCCGACCATCAGGCCGTCGTCGCGCTTGGCGTAGCCGTCGTTCAGGTGCACGCCGAGCAGCTTGCTGTGACGCGCCACCAGGGCCGCGGCAAAGGCCGGCTGTTCGTCGGCGTAGAGCACATGAGCGAAATCGAGCGTGACGCCGAGATTGGGCAGGCCGACATCGCGGATCGCCAGCAAGGTCGTCGCCGCATCCGGCATAAGGCTGTAGGAGCGGGGTTCGTTCGGTTTGTATTCAAGGCTGATCTGACAGTCGGGATCATGTGCCGCAACTTCACGAATCCCATCAATTTCGTGTTGCCAAAGCGTCGAATAGTCGGCTTGGAAGGCGTAGTCGAAGCCATCCTGGCCGAGCCACAGCGTCATCAGGCTGGCGCCTGCCTCACGCACGGCATCGATGCCGGCCTTGGTCAGGTCGATGGCCTCGCGGCGCACCGCCGGATCCGGATTGGTGAAAGCGCCGAGCTTGAAGGCGGGGTTGGAGTAGTAGCGCATGGCAAAGCCATTGATGGAGAGCCCAAGATCGCCCAGTTTCAGGGCGATTTCCGTGGGCTTTTCACCGACGTGGTCAGGAAAGTTGAGATCAAGATCGGTAAGCTCCTCGACCTTGGCGGCGCGCGCCGCCATCTGCAGCAGCGACGGCTTGCCGGTAAGATCGGGCCACTCGGCCTGCGGTCGCGAGGCAAAGGAATTCAGGCGCGTGGCGAAACGAGTGGCTGTCATGATCGATCCTTCAATCGTCATGACTTCACATAAAGAATAATATTTGTAAAGTTATTGTTTTGGGAGGCTACGAAGCGGCCACCAAGCTGGACCCGCCAAGGCGCGCAAAGGGAGCCGGCAGTTTCCCGGCCGGTGCCTTGGAGAGCCCGTCAGGCCAATAGGCGCATGATGGCGCGTGCTGGTTACGGCCGGCGCATTTCAGGTAGCGATTCGCCGGGTGTTCAATCTGGCCAGCGTAAGACGCCGGACGAATCCTTGCGGGCGAGTTTCATCGCATCGGCCGGGCGGTCCTTGGC
>NZ_RZTF01000020.1:13263-16899 GCF_004023175.1 Mesorhizobium sp. M7A.F.Ca.MR.362.00.0.0 | reverse complement strand
CGCTCCACCTCATGGTTGCGCACGATGATCGGCGGCGAGCCCGTCGCCAATGCCGAGGTGAGGCCGGCCGCCGTGAACCGGCTTTCGGGCAGTACAAATATCTGAAGCCGATCGAGAGGGTTGGCGGTCGGATCGGGAATGATCTGCGCGACAATGCCCGGCAGGCCCTGCAACGTCTCCTTCCACAGGTTGAGCGCGGCGTCTTCGCGGCGGCGGATGCCGGCATGGTCGCGCTTTTCCCAGGCTTCCAGTGCGGCCATGGTGCCGGCGATGCTCTCCTTGCCGACCTTCATGGCGCGGGCGACGCCGCGGTTCTGGAGATAGGCGGTGCGAACCAGATCCTTGCGCCCGGTGACGATGCCGCTGGTCGGCCCACTCAGGAATTTGTGTCCGCTGTAGATGACAATGTCGGCGCCGCGCGCGAGGAAGCCGCGCAGATCATACTCTGAAGCCGCATCCACGATCACAGGGACGCCCCTGGCGTGGCAGATCTCGCAGAATTCCTCCAGGGACAGCATGCCATACTGCACGGTGTGGTGCGCAACGACGTAGAGGCCCGCCGCCGTGCGGTCGTTGATCGCGTCGCGCACATGATAGTCCTGCGTCACGCTGACCGTGCCGGCCGGCACGACCCTGGCGCCCGCCAGCCGGACCGACTGGTCGATCGGCGCACCATAGTTGACGATGTGCCCGAGCTGGACGATGACCTCCGACTTGAGGCCTTCCGTGTTATCAGGCAGCCGCTCGATGGCGAGCAGATTGGTCCCCGTCATCGCACCGGCGATCGCCATGGTGATGCCGCTGGCGCAGCAGGCAGTGATGAAACCGGCCTCGCCGCCGGTCAGGCGCGCGACGATCGTGCTTGCGGCACGTTGCAGGTCATCCATTTCCACCCATTGCGAGGCCATTTCCGCCATGGCGCTGATCGCTTCGGGGACGATGATCGACGCGCCGAGCGCGGTCATCGTGCCGGAGACATTGATGATCGGGCGAAGGCCGAGCCGTTCGCGGATGGTGGTGTTGGAGCCGTCGGTGGAAGTGGTTTTCATCTCTCGGATTCCATTCTTCTAAAGGTCAGGCGGCGATCTCGACAACCGCCTCGATTTCAACGGTGATGTTTCCAGGCAAGGAGCCGACGCCGATCGCCGAGCGGGCATGGCCGCCGATATTGTCGAACACATCGGCAAACAGGTCGGAACAGCCATTGACCACTTTCGGGTGGTCGCTGAAGGTCGGTATGGCGTTGACGAAGCCGAGCAGCTTGACGACGCGCACGATCCGGCCAAGGTCGCCAGTGGCTGCGTGCATGACGGCAAGCAGATTGAGGCCGGTGAGGCGGGCATGGCCATAAGCCTGCTCGACGGTGACATCCTCCCCCACCTTGCCGGTAAACAGCGTGCCGTCGGTGCGCAGCGGACCTTGGCCGGACAGGAAGATCAGCCGGCCGCTTTCGGCATGGGTGACGAAGTTGGCGATCGGTGTCGGCGGCTCGGGCAGCGTCAGGCCCAACGCGGCGAGCCGGATATAAGGCGTCATGAAAGAAGGCTCCTTGCGACAGCGTTCGCTGTCCCGTTCTAGAAATGCGAGGCGCGGAAGCGTGCCAGGAAGGTGCGCAGGCGCTCATTGTCGGTGTCCGCCGCCAGGATTTCGGCGGGTGGGCCCGCCGCGCTGACGCCGCCATCGGCCATGAAGATGATGCGGCTCGAGGCATCTCGGGCAAAGGCCATTTCGTGCGTGACCATGACCATCGTCATGCCGTCCTCGGCCAGGCTGCGCACGACCTCGAGCACCTCGCCGACCAGTTCCGGGTCGAGCGCGGAGGTTATCTCGTCGAGAAGCAGGATCTTCGGCCCCATGGCCACGGCGCGGGCAATGCCGACGCGCTGCTGCTGGCCGCCGGACAGTTCGGCGGGCAGGCTGTCGGCCTTGTGGGCGAGGCCGACCCGGCCGAGCCAGTGTTCGGCGATGGTGCGCGCTTCGGCGTTGCTCTTGCCGCGCACCTTGGTGAGGCCAAGCATGATGTTGCCGGCGGCTGTCAAGTGCGGAAAGAGGTTGAAGCTCTGGAACACCATGCCGGTCTCGGCGCGCATCGCGGCGAGATCGCGTTCGCTGCGACGCTGGCGGGTTCCGGCTTCGCGAAAGCCGACCTCCTTGCCGTCGATGCGGATCGAACCACTGTCATAGCTTTCGAGAAAGTTGACGCAACGCAGCAGCGTGGTTTTGCCGCTGCCGGAGGGGCCGATGACCGTCACCACCTCCCCCTTCGCCACCTGCAGGCTGACCGAACGCAGGACCTTGACGGTCCCAAAGGCTTTGGAAACGTCCTGGACGTCGAGAAGGGCCGGGGTGTTTTTCGGACTTGTGGACATTGCTATTCCCGGATGAAGGAGAAACGCCGCTCGAGCCGCCGGCTGGCGAGCGAAAGGGCATAGTTGACCGCGAAGTAGATGAGCGCGCCGAGAATATAGAGCGGCATGGCCTCATAGGTGCGGCCGATGACCTGGTTGATGGCCTGCATCAGGTCGGTGATGCCGAGCAGCGATACCAGCGCGCTGCCCTTGACCGCATCGGTGACGCCGTTGATCCAGGGCGGCAGGAAGCGCCTGAACGCCTGTGGGAAGATGGAAGATGACGTAGGCGAGCCGCTGTCGAAAGGTCAGCCCGATCGCCATCGCCGCCTCGGACTGCCCTTTCGGAATGGAGCCGACAGCGCCTCTGAAATATTCTACGACCTGGGCTGTCTTGAACAGGGTCAGCGCCAGCACGGCGGCCCAGAACGACGGCAGATGAAGCCCGATGGCCGGCAGTCCGTAATAGACAAAGAAGATGAGCACCAGGATCGGGATGCCGCGGATGGTGTCGCTGAAGATGCGCACGGCCCATTGCAACGGCACCGGGCCATAGACGAGACCGACGCCCATGATCACGCCGGCAATCAGCGAAAATACCACGACCAGCAGGGATACCCACAGTGTCAGCGCAAAGCCCTGGGCGAGGAAAGGTAAGGCATAGGCGATCTGGGTCAGCATATCAGCGCGCCGCCCTGAACCGGCGCTCGACAAGCCGAAGCGCAAAAAGCAAGATGTAGCCGGTCACCAGATACATCGCCGTGACCACGAGATAGACCTCGACGATGCGGAAGGTGTTGAAGTTGATCCACTGGGCGCCATAGGTCAGCTCGGGCACCGAAATGACCGACGCGACGGAGGTGTCCTTGAACAGCGATATGAAGGTGTTGGACAATGCCGGCAAGGTGATGCGCAGCATGGTCGGCAGGCGCACGTTGAGCAGCCTTTGCCAGGGCGTCAGGCCGATTGCCTTGCCGGCGTCCAGCTGTCCGCGCGGAACGGCTTCGAGCCCGGAGCGAAACACCTCGACCAGATAGGCGCCGCTATAGAGCGACAGCGTGACGACGAACGAGGTCGGCGCGCTGTAGGCGATATCGACCACTGTAGGCAAGCCGTAGAAGACGAGGTAGACGAGCAGGATCAGCGGCACGTTGCGGATGAATTCGACGTAGGCGGCGATGATGGTGCGCACGATGCGTCCGGCAGACACGTACCAGACCGCCAGAACCAGGCCGATGACGGTGCCGATGGCGATCGATATGACGGCGAGTTCGAGACTGAGCAGCAG
>NZ_RZTF01000020.1:8222-13253 GCF_004023175.1 Mesorhizobium sp. M7A.F.Ca.MR.362.00.0.0 | reverse complement strand
CCCCACAGCTTGTCGAAGTGCCGCCAGATCAGGTTGAAATTAAGGGCATAGCCCATGCGTCCGCCTCAGTGCCGCAGGCTTAGAGCAGTTCACCGTTTCACGGAAACGGCGACCCGCCCTAACTCTTTGTTTTGACGCAATTCCGGACGGAAAACCGTTTCACACTTTTCCTGGAATTGCTCTAGGGAGGCGGAAGGGCGCTGGATAAGTCCTCCCGCCCGATGCAGGTCAGATGGCCGGGAAGCCGGGATGGCGCGCCGGCGGCTCCTGTCCGAAATAGTCCTTGAAGGCGGCATCGTAGAGTGCGTTTTCGTGGCCGAACATGGCGATGGTGAAGGTCGCGTTGACGAAGGTCAGCCAGTCAAGGTCGCCTTGCCGGAGTGCCGCGCCATAAAGCATGCTCAGCCAGCTCTTGCCGGCGTCGAAATATCTGTCCGGATTGCGCGAGGCGAGCCAGCGCACCGTGGACAGATCCACGGCAGCGGCGTCGACGCGTTTCGATTCCAGTGCCTGCAGCACGTTGGCCTGGGTATCGATCTGCATAACCTGGCACTCGGGCAGCACCGAATGCACCTGCGCCTCGGCATCGACATTCTGCAGGATGGAGACACGTGTCGCCGAGCCGCCGGCAAGCAGCTTGTCGAAGGTCTTGTTCTCGGCGGTCGGAAGGCTCAGCAGGGCGACGCCCTCGACATAGTAAGGCCGGGAAAAATTGACCAGCTGCGAGCGCTGGGCGCTCATCGTCATGAACTGAATGGTGATGTCGACCTTGTTGGTGGTGACGTTGGGGATGCGCTGTGCCGGATCCTGCATCACGAACTCGACCTTGGTCGGATCGTCGAAAAGGCCCTTGGCAAGAATGCGCCCCATGGTGATGTCCATGCCGACGAGTTCGCCGGCATCGTTCTCGAAGTGCCACGGCGCGTTGGTGCTGCCGGTGCCGACGATCAGCTTGCCGCGATCGAGCACGGTGCGCAGCAGGCTGTCGGGTGCTGCCTGAGCAGCGGCCTTCTGGGCATCGACGGCTACCGCCGCACCCACGACGCCGGCCGTGGCCAGTCCCGCCATTCCCAATTTCAGAAAATCACGTCTTCCGGATGTGTCGTTCACGGCGACCTCCTTTCGTTTGTGTTCCCCTTGCACAGGCAATACACGCGTCAGTGACTTCGAAGCGATTGTCTCTTACAAGAGACGTGTGTATCCTGTACAGGACAGATACTAACACCGGGAATCAACAATGCAAGATGGCAATGCCTCGGCACTTTCAGCCGGCGAGAAGATTTCGGGTTCCCGTGAAAAGGGGCTCAACCGGGTGCTCGAGATTCTGGAGTTTCTTCACACGACCCAGCGCGCGATCGGCATTGGCGACCTTGCCAAGGGCGTGAACGCGCCCCGTTCGACGACCTATACGCTGGTGCGGTCGCTGGTCGATGCGGGACTGCTGGAAATGGAAGGCGACGGCAATCGCGTCTATTTCGGCAAGAAGCTCTATCTCTACGGAATGGACTATGTACGGGGCAACGACCTGTTGAGGCGGGGGCGCCAGGAGGTCGACAATCTGTCGCGCGAGACCGGCGAGACTTCCGAACTGTGCATGCTGCAGAGCGGCCGCTATACGATCGTCCATGCGAGTCCCGGCACCAGGCCGTTCCGCATCAGTTCCGCCACCGGCTTGCAGATACCGCTGCCCTGGACGGCCTCGGGGCGGCTGCTTCTGGCGGGGCTGGAGAAGGCTGAGATCGAAGGCATGGTGTCAAACGACGATCTCGTGCTGCCCGACGGGCGCAAACTGCGGCTCGACGATTTCGTCGCCGACATCGCAAAAGCGCAGGTCACCGGCTATTGCGTCACTTCGGGCCTTGTCGATGCCTATACGAAGTGCCTTGCCGCACCGGTGTTTTCAGCGCCGGGGAAGGTCGAGGCGACGATGTGCCTGGTGGTCCCCATCGATACATCCGAGGGGCGGACCGGCGAACTTATCGGCCTCCTGCGTGATCGTGCCGCGAGGCTTTCGATCGCAGCCTAGGCATGCGAACGAGCGAATGCCAGTTCAGGCAATAATGTCGGGAATGATCTTGTCTTCCAGCGCCATCAGCCGATCCTTGAGGAACAGCTTCTTCTTCTTCATGCGCTGGATCTGCAGCGGATCGCAGGCCATGGCGATCATCGCGTTGATGGCGGCATCGAAATCGGCGTGTTCCTGCTTCAGGCGGGAAAATTCGAGGCGAATATCGGCCTGTTCCTGATCGGACATTCTCTACCGTCTGCACGTCTGCGGCGCCCAAAGCTGGGCCTGATTGGGCGGGGCCGGGTGTTTTGTCACCGGCGTGCAGCCCATATCACATTTCACAGTGTCGTGGAATGCTACCACGGATCATTCGACATCGTCCGCGGAAGGTGACACACTGTCACCGTGCCGTCACAGAAGCGAACCTGCGGTGGACGCGCCGTGACGGTTGCAATCGAGGAAAACCATGAAAGGGAGAACCAATCATGTCTCTTGCATCCCATCTTGATGAGTTGCAGCGGAAACACGGCGACATCGAACGTGAAATCGATGACGCGATGAATCATCCATCGGTCGACGACCTCGAAATCGTGAATCTCAAGCGACGCAAGCTGGCACTCAAGGACGAGATTGAAAAACTAAGAGGCAAACCGACCACGCATTGACGCCCTCCTGACATAGCCGCCCAATATCCGCGGCCTCTTTTCCCGGCGGCACCCCGCCGCCGGCGTGGAGGGTTTTGATTTTCCAGCACCGGTCTGTCAGCCGAAGCTGGACTTGCACCCGGCTCAATCTCCGCTTCGGCCGTCGCCCGTTTCGCCAGATCATCGATTGTTTCTGGTCGCCGGCGGCGGGCGATTCCGGCCAGTGGCGACCTGTCGCCATTGACAAGCCATCTTTGCTCCTCCACCTCATGCCCGGACCTCAGCGCATCGGCCCGGGGCGTCGTTGTGCGTCCATGCACGACACAAGATGCTCCAGAGACAAAAGGCTGCCGGCATGACCGGATATTTTTCCTCTCCTTTCCCCCGCCGCACGTCGGTCGGCGTCGATGTCGGCGGCGTGGTCGTCGGCGGCGGTGCGCCCGTTGTCGTCCAATCGATGACCAACACCGACACGGCCGATATCGACCAGACGGTTGCGCAGGTCGCAGCACTGCACCGGGCCGGCTCGGAAATCGTGCGCATCACTGTCGATCGCGACGAGAGTGCCGCCGCCGTGCCGCGCATTCATGAGCGGCTTCAGCGGCTTGGTATCAACGTGCCGCTGGTCGGCGATTTCCACTATATCGGCCACAAGCTTTTGGCCGATCATCCGGCCTGCGCCGAGGCGCTGGCCAAATACCGCATCAATCCGGGCAATGTCGGCTTCAAGGACAAGAAGGACCGCCAGTTCGCCGATATCGTCGAGATGGCGATCAGGCATGACAAGCCGGTGCGCATCGGTGTCAACTGGGGCTCCCTCGACCAGGAGCTTTTGACCCGGTTGATGGACGACAACCAGGACAAGGGTTTTCCGCTGACCGCGCAGGAGGTGATGCGCGAGGCGATCGTGCAGTCGGCGATCCTGTCGGCCGAGATGGCGGAAGAGATCGGCCTTGGCCGCGAAAAAATCATCCTGTCGGCCAAGGTCAGCGGCGTGCAGGACCTGATCGCCGTCTATACCGAACTCGCCACCCGCTCCAATCATGCGCTGCATCTCGGCCTGACCGAAGCCGGCATGGGCTCGAAGGGCATCGTCGCTTCGTCGGCCGCCATGGGTATCCTGCTCCAGCAAGGCATCGGCGACACCATCCGCATCTCGCTGACACCGGAGCCGAACGGCGACCGCACGCGTGAGGTGCAGGTGTCGCAGGAATTGCTGCAAACCATGGGGTTCAGGCAGTTCGTGCCGATTGTTGCCGCTTGCCCCGGTTGCGGCCGCACCACCTCCACGGTGTTCCAGGAGCTCGCCCAGAACATCCAGGCCGATCTCAGGAAGAACATGCCCGTGTGGCGCGACAAATACCCCGGCGTCGAGAACCTCAAGGTCGCGGTGATGGGTTGCATCGTCAACGGCCCTGGCGAGTCCAAGCATGCCGACATCGGCATTTCGCTGCCCGGCACGGGCGAAATGCCGACGGCGCCTGTCTTCGTCGACGGCAAAAAGGCGGCGACGCTGCGCGGGCCGTCGATCGCCGCGGATTTCGAGAAAATGGTCGCCGACTATATCGAGCAACGGTTCGGTCGCGGCAAGGCCGCGGCCGAGTAGAACCGATGCAGCGTTTCCTTTGGGCAGCGCTGATCCTGCTGTACGGGCTGACCTGGTCGACCCTTGTGCAGGCCGATCCGCCGCAATCCGCCAAGCAGCGGCTGATCGACAAGGTCTGCAATCTGATCCAGGCGCATGCCGACCAGAACGGCCTGTCCAGGGATTTCTTCGCTCGGCTGATCTGGAAAGAAAGCCGTTTCGATCCCAACGCCGTCAGTCCGGTCGGTGCCGAAGGCATTGCCCAGTTCATGCCGGGCACCGCCAAGATGCGCGGGCTCGCCAATTCCTTCGACATCAACCAGGCGATTCCGGCTTCGGCCAGATATCTCGCCGAAATGAAAACCGGCTACGGCAATCTCGGCCTGGCCGCCGCCGCCTACAATGCCGGCGAGAGCCGGGTGTCGCGCTGGCTCAGCTCCGGCGGTTTCCTGCCGATGGAAACCGAAAGCTATGTCTTAGACATCATGGGCGAACCAGCCGACAAGTTCACCGACCGGGCCTATGCCGGAAGGGTCGAGCCGCTCGACGCAAAGACGGATTTTGCCGTCGCTTGCCGAAAACTGCCGGTGATCATGTCGCGGACGGTGGCCATGGCTTCGATCAACATAAAGCCATGGGGCATCCAAGTGGCCGGCAATTTTCGCCGCAGCGCCGCGATCAACCAGTGGGTCAGGGTAAGGAGCCGGTTCCCGGCCCTGCTCAACGGGCATGATCCGGTGGTCAGCCGGGTGCGCACGCCGATCGGCCGGCGCGGCATCTACGCGGTCAGGATC
>NZ_RZTF01000020.1:3324-8212 GCF_004023175.1 Mesorhizobium sp. M7A.F.Ca.MR.362.00.0.0 | reverse complement strand
GGATCGGTGTCGACCGCCGCGCCGATGCCAACGTTATTTGCCAGAAATTGCAAAGTGTCGGTGGGGCGTGCGTGGTGGTGCGCAACCGGTAATTTGGCCGCTGCCGGCATGGTGTTTGTCCGGGAGAGGCATTTAAAAGCGATAGCCGTGACGTCGCATCCAGCAAAGATTTCAGCTATAGCGGCCGCCATCCTTACTGGGCGGCGGCCCTGTCTTTGACGAGCAGCATGGGTCTCAACATGTTCGATGGATACATCATCTGCGGCACGCCGAGGACCGGTAGCACGCTGCTGTGCAAGCTTCTGGCATCCACGAAGACGACTGGCGATCCGCACTCATTCTATCGGCGGCAGGATGTGCTGGAGTGGGCTGAAGAGTGGAAGCTGCCCGATCGCGACACGATGAGTGAGCTCGACTTCAATGTCGCCTATCTCAACGCGGCGATCGCTGCCGGCAAGGGTGGGACCGGCCTCTTCGGCCTTCGCTTGATGCGCGAAAATCTGGATGAACTCTCGGCAACCCTCGACCGGATTTTCCCGAAACTGCCGTCGGACAGAGCGCGTCTTGAAAAGGCCTTTGGCCGCGTCCTCTACATACACCTCTCGCGGGAGAACAAGCTCGCGCAGGCTGTCTCCCTGATCAAGGCGGAGCAGACCGGTCTTTGGCATATCGCTCCCGATGGCACCGAGATCGAAAGGGTCGCACCGCCGAAAGAGCCCCAATATGATTTCGAGCGTATCAAACGAGAGGTCACGGAACTCGAGACCTATGACGCGGCCTGGAACATTTGGTTCGCAGAGCAAGGCATATCCCCGCTGCGCGTCGGCTATGAGCGCCTTTCAGGCAATCCGGCTGCGACGTTGCTAGGCATCTGCGAAGCCCTGGGAGTCCCAGCACCTGACGAGGAGGATGTAAGCCCCGGCGTTGCAAAGCTTGCTGACGCGACAAGCCTCGACTGGATGCGCCGCTATCGTCTGGAGGCTGCCGCCGTCTGACGCATCCTCATGGATGCAGTCAGGCGGTCTTGGCCACGACGGTCTCGCTGAGCCAGGTGCCGATCTTGGTGCCTAGGCGGTCGGGCGAAACGGGCTTCGGCAGATAGTCGTCCATGCCTGAATCGATGCACTTGTCGCGATCGCCCTTCAGCGCGTGTGCGGTGACGCCGATGATCGGGATGTGGGCGCCCGTCGAGACCTCCATCGCCCGGATGGCGCGGGTCGCCTCGTAGCCGTTCATTTCGGGCATCGAAACGTCCATCAGGATCAGCTTGGGGCGCAGCGCCCGGTACATTTCGACCGCCGTGCGGCCATTGCCGGCGATACGGTAGCTCAAGCCCAACCCATTGAGGATCTGGCCGAAGACCAACTGGTTCACGTCATTGTCCTCGGCAATGAGGATGTCGATCGGTCCGTTCGGCGCGGTTGTCGATTCCGGCGCTGCCGCGACCGGCATTGCCGGGCCGCGGATGACGGTGAAGGCGGGCGGCGCTGCCAGGGGAGCCTGCACGATCGGTTCGCGGACGAACCGCGCCTTGCCGACCTGCGAACGGGCCTTCTGAATCACCGAGATGACGGTGCCGAGCAGCACCGCGGAGCGCGCCGGTTTGGTCAGATGCGCGGCAATGCCGAAGTCGATGATCATCTTGCCGAAATCGACCTGGTCGACCGAGGTCAGGATAACGATCGGGATGGCCGACAGGCGGCTGTCGGAAGCAATGGCTCTGGCGACGTCGGCGCCGTTCATGCCCGGCATCTGGTAGTCGAGGATGATGCAGTCGACGGCGGCGCCGAGTTGAAAGGCGCGGTCGAGGAAGGCCAGGCCGACGGCGCCGCTTTCGGCGGCGGCACAGTCGAAGCTCCAGCTTCTGAGCTGCTCGAGCAGGATTTCGCGGTTGACCGGATTGTCGTCGATGACCAGCACGCGCGCGCCGGTGACGTCGACCGGCACGATCTCGTCGCGCGCCGCGGCCTGATGCGCGGGCAGCGGCACAGCGAACCAGAACACGGAGCCACGGCCGATCTCGCTTTCGACGCCGATCTTGCCTGCCATCAGGTCGACGAGGCGGGCGGCGATGGCCAAGCCAAGCCCCGTGCCTTCATGACGGCGGGTGGACGAGCCGTCCACCTGCGCGAATTTTTCGAACACGTTCTGCAGTTTCTCGGCCGGTATGCCGATGCCGGTGTCTTCGACGCGGACCTTGAGCTGGACCACGTCGTTGACGATTTCGCCGCCGACATCGATCAGCACATGACCCTTCTCGGTGAACTTCACGGCATTGCCGAGCAGGTTGGTGATGATCTGCCGGAACCGGCCGGCGTCACCGACGACATGGGCCGGCAGGCGCGGGTCGACACGCACGATCAGTTCGAGGTTCTTTTCGGCGACGCGCGCCGAGACCAGCGTCGCCACATCCTCGACCGCCTCGGAAAGGCGGAAGGGAGCAGGGTCGAGAGTGAGTTGCCCGGCATTGATCTTGGAGAAATCGAGGATGTCGTTGATGATGGTGAGCAGCGCGTTGCCGGATTTGACGATGACGTCGGTGAAGGTCTTCTGGCGCGGGGTCAGATCGGTCTTGGCCAGCAGTTCGGCCATGCCGAGCACACCGTTCATCGGCGTGCGGATTTCGTGGCTCATATTAGCCAGGAATTCCGATTTGGCGCGGTCGGCGGCCTCGGCCTTGAACAGGGATTCGGCGGATTCGGCAAAGGCGCGGCGGATTGCCACTTCCATCGGGCGGAAGATCCAGAAGGCGACGATGGCAAGTGCCGCGAACAGGATGCCGCTCGCCCACAGCAGCAGCCTGTCGCTTGAGGCATCGGCCAGGTGGCGCTCATCATCCATGGCGGTGCGGACGCGGACCAGCATCGGCTGGGCGAACAGGTCGTTCTGGTTGCGGATTTCGCGATAGCTCCACTCGTCGACCTTTTGCGCCATCGACATCAGGTTGAAATTGCGCACCATGTCGCGCGGCGACCAGAATAGATCGCCGTTGACGGAAGCGGACTGGAGTTCGTTGACGGTCTTGATCGACAGCCGCGGCTTGATCGCCGCAAGCTGGGCGGTCAGCGTCTCGATCTCGCCGGTCAGGCGCTCCGAATGGCCGCGCGCCGATGTGGTCAGGGCATCGCGTGTCTCCGCCCGCCAGGCGGTGCCGGTCGTCTCGGCGAAGCTGGTCGCGTTGCGCAGGTCGCGGGTGAAGATGACGAGATTGCTGCTCAGCGCATCGATGTCGCGGCGAAAGGAATTGACGCGGTCAAGCGCAATCACGATACCGGCGGAAGCCAGCGCGAAGATCAGCAACCCTGAAATATAGCGGATCCGGACCGACCGGATGAAGGACGAATATTCAGGCATGCGCAACCCCAACACATACGCACCATTTTAATGGCCGGGATTACGCTTCATTTACATTAAAATTTCGTTCGTGAGGGCAGGCAGGCCATGCGAACCGCCGGATGGACAGCACGCCTAGGCCGCTTCCACGACGAGGGCGCGGATGCGGCCACGCACCGGGCCTTCCCCGAACCGTTTCCCAAGGGCATTCGCCACGTATCGCGTGGCCTCCTCCAGCGAGCCGCCGCGCGCCTCGATCTCGGCCCGCAGGGGTGTGCCCTGGCAATAGGCGGCCGCCGCCTCATATGGCGAGGAAGCGGCGCTGACAGCATCCAGCGGCTCTACGGTGATATTACCGAAGCCGGCGGCATGTAGGTCGGCGCGGATGACGTCCGCATCGTGATAGCCATGCGGCGTCCTCGCCATGAAGCGAGGCGGATCGGCCGGGAAAAAATGGCCGAGCGCCCGCGTCACTTCCTCGGCGAACTCGTTGTCTTCGATGGCACTCCAGACGTTGAACAGGAAGTGCCCGCCCGGCCGCATCACCCGCCGCGCTTGGCCGTAGGCGCCCACCCGATCGGGGAAGAACATCGCGCCAAACTGGCAAACCACGGCGTCGAACTGTGCGTCCTCGAAGGGCAGCGCCTGGGCGTCGGCTTGCCGCCAGGTGATCCGAGGATCGTCCGCCATCCGCGTGCGCGCGTGGTCGAGCATGGGCTGGTTGAGGTCGGTGACCACGATGCGGGCTTGCGCCGGCAACTTTGCTGCCATCGCACGTGTCACCACACCGGTGCCCGCCGCCACTTCGAGCACCGATTGCGGCCCGAGCTTCGACACCCGCTCTGCCAGATCCCGTGCATATGGCTCGAAGATCAGCGGCACCATCGCCCGGTCGTAGACCTCGGCAATGGAGCCGCTGAACAGCTTGTCGGTGGTCGACATGGCACCCCTCCAACTCTATCCGCACCGCGTGCGTGCCGTGCGGATGGAAAAGCGATGTCGATCCTCTGCCTCGGCAGGCTTCCGCTCAAGTTCTATTTCTAAATTGGCCGGCGGAGGACGAGCAACTTTAGTCAGCTCGATATCTCGGTTGGCGCCAACCTCAACTGGTGCGGGTCGCCACGAACGTCGCCGCTTCTTTCAGCAATTGGGCATCGTCGCCATAGGGCTCAAGCAGCGCATGCGCCTGTGCGACAAGGCCGTGCAACTGGCTGCGCGCCCAATTCGGACCATGCAAGGCCACCAGCGTCGCCTTGCCGGCGGCGGCGTCCTTGCCGGTTGCCTTGCCCATCTGGCTGGCATCGGCGGTCAAATCGAGCAGGTCGTCGGCAAGCTGGAAGGCAAGACCAATCGCCGAGCCGAATTCGGCCAGTCGCTCGCGGTCATCGGCCGGGGCGCCGGCGATGAGGGCACCTGCCTCGCAGGCGAAACGGATCAGAGCGCCGGTCTTCATCGCCTGCAGCCGGATGATGCCGGCCTCGTCCGGCGGCGTCTGTTCGGCTTCGAGGTCGAGCTTCTGGCCGCCGACCATGCCGCCGGGTCCGGCGGCGTGGTC
>NZ_RZTF01000020.1:0-3314 GCF_004023175.1 Mesorhizobium sp. M7A.F.Ca.MR.362.00.0.0 | reverse complement strand
CACCAGGGCCGCCCGCCGCTCCGCCGGCAGGGCGGTCGCCTCGCCGGCGATGATGTCGAAGGCCAGCGTCAGCAAGGCATCGCCAGCCAGAATGGCGGTCGCCTCGTCGAAGGCTCTGTGCACGGTCGGCTGGCCACGACGCAGGTCATCGTCGTCCATGGCGGGCAGATCGTCGTGTACCAGCGAATAGCAATGCACGCATTCAAGTGCGGCGGCGACACGCAGTGCCGCCTCGCCATCGGCGGAAAAAAGGGCGGCACTTTCCATGACCAGGAAGGGGCGCAGGCGCTTGCCGCCGTTCAGCACGCCGTGCCGCATGGCTGCCATCAGCCGCTCAGGCCGCGCGATCTCGCCCGAAAGCGCACGGTCGTCGAGCAGCCGCCGCAGCAGCACCTCGACGGCGGCAGCGCGTCGGATGAGCGCCATTTCGAACGCCATTTGGTCGTCATTCGTCATGGCCCGGACCGGTAGCCGACACTCAGACGTTGCGCAAGAAGGCAAGCGCCATTATGCCGGAGCAGTATGAGCCCGTTTGGAAACTCTGCTCCTGCGGTCATCTGAGGGCGTTTTCTGCGCTTCCGGTGCTTGCGTACTCTAATGTACGCTCCGCTCCGGTTCTCGAAAACACCGTCACATGACTCACAGGAGCGCGTTTCAAAACGAGCTCTCTAGCACGGGTTGGGCGGCTTGGCGGAACCGATCGTCGATCATGAAACCGAAAAGCTGGACATGGCGACGAGATCGCGAGGCGTAAATCGCCGGGGTCTCAAACGCTGGGTCCGGCGCGGCATCGTCGTGGCCGCGGTGCTGGCTTTGATTCCGGTCGTGCTGACCTTTCTCTACCTGCCGTTCTTCGTGCATCCTGTCTCGACGCTGATGTTGAAGGACCTGGCGACGTTCTCCGGTTACGACCGCCGCTGGGTGTCGATCGACGACGTGTCGCCGGTGCTGGCCAATTCCGTCATCATGTCGGAGGATGGGCAGTTCTGCTTTCATCGTGGCGTCGATCTCGGCGAGCTGAGAGGCGTCGTCGACGACGCGTTGGCCGGCGAAGCGACGCGCGGTGCCTCGACCATCACCATGCAGACGGTAAAGAACCTGTTTCTGTGGTCGCGGCCGCTGGGCTCGGTGCGCAAGGTGGTCGAATTGCCGCTGGCCGTCTATTTCGATGCGGTGATGTCGAAACGGCGCATCATGGAAATCTACCTCAACATCGCCGAGTGGGGCCCGGGCATCTACGGCATCGAGGCCGCGGCACAGCACCATTTTGGCGTTTCGGCAAAACAGCTGTCGCGACGGCAGGCCGCCTTGCTTGCGGTTTCCTTGCCAAATCCGATCGCCCGCAATCCGGCCAAACCCGGGCCTGGCTTGAGGCGGCTCGCCAATCTGATCGAGCGGCGCGCCGGCCGCTCCGGCGCCTATGTCGGTTGTCTCCGCTAGCCGATCCAAAAAAATTCGCGCCAGTGCTGGCCAAAACGGCACAGGGCGTGTATAGGCACCCGACTTTCTCAGATTTAGGCCCCGACATGGCCCTTTCACGAGGGCGGGCGGGGCTTTTGACCATGTAGTGGAGCATATCCATGGCCGTTCCGAAACGTAAAACCTCTCCGTCCAAGCGCGGCATGCGCCGCTCGGCCGACGCCCTCAAGGCCCCGACCTATGTCGAGGACAAGAATTCCGGCGAAATGCGCCGTCCGCATCACATCGACTTGAAGACCGGCATGTATCGCGGTCGTCAGGTGTTGACGCCCAAGGAAAGCTGAGAAAAGCTTTTTCAAAGGTTTGAATTTCCATAAGGACCGGCCGGTGGCTGGTCCTTTTGCGTTTGGGCCGGCCGGCAGCGCATTTCGAGGCGTGCACCGCAGGCGTTGCAAATCCTTCGGCCGGCAACCGGCTGACATGGTTGTTGCGTGCGGTCTTCGACCGTGTTCAACGCTGCCATCGAAACATCTTGACGGCGTGCCTGTGGCGCATTCTACAAAGGATTGCCCCCACATGGAGACGCCAGATGTTCGGTGCCATTCCGCTGCTGATCGTGCCTTTCGTGCTCTACAACCTCGGACTGTTGGGAATTTTCGGCAGCGGTGACGATCCTTGGGCGAGCGAGGTCTTCTCCTTCAGTATGATGTCGGGCGGCGTGTTCTCGATGACGCTGGGCGACCTGATGATACTGATCGGGCTGGTCTTCCTGTTCCTCGAAATGGCGAAGTCGGTGCGCACGACCAACGCCTCGATCATGGACCATCTTCTGTCGACGCTGGTGTTCGTGGCCTTCCTGGTCGAGTTCCTGCTGGTGAAGGGCGCGGCCCATTCCGTCTTCTTCACGCTGATGGTCATCGCGCTGTTCGACGTGCTGGCCGGATTCGCAGTGTCGATGCGATCGGCCAGCCGAGACATCAATCTGAATTAGGTCCCCAGCGCGGAAGGCGGAAGTTTGACGGGCGCTTGCGCTGACAGTTGTCGGAAACGCCCGTAACGTCCCCGACGCTCAGCCCGGATCGGCGGTGAAGCCGGCGGCCTCGATGCCGGCGATGGCCGCGGCTTCGTCATTGTCCGAGGTGTCGCCGGAAATGCCGACGGCGCCGATGATAGCGCCAGTCTTGTCGCGGATCAGCACGCCGCCGACGACCGGCAGCACGCGTCCGCCAGAGACGTCCGAGATGCCGGCGACGAGGTGCGGGCGCTCCTTGGCGAAAGCCTCGACTTTGCGCGAGCCCATGCCGATGGCGAGCGCACCAAAGGCCTTGCCGGCCGACATTTGCGGGCGCAGGAACGAGGCGCCGTCCTGGCGCTGGAAGGCGACCAGATGCCCGCCGGCGTCGAGCACTGAGACGCCAAGCGGCTTAAGCTTGAGATCGGAGCCCTTGGCAAAGGCGGCATCGATGATTTGCCTGGCTTTTTCGAGCGGCAGTGCGGTCATGGCGGTCTCCTGTCTGAAAGGCGTCGATCATCGACCGTCGACGGGCGAGATAACATCCCGGTTTCGGTTGAAATTGCTTCGCGTGAAAGGTGGGATGGAAGCGACCGTCACAGCCTCCCGGATAGGAGTTGGTGCCTGTGCGGCTTCAGGTTATTTTTTCTTGGCGCGGGCCGGCTTCTTGGCAGGTTCCGCCGGCGCGTTGGCGAGGTCTTCGGCTTCCTTGGCGAGACGCAGCGCCCGCAGCTTGTTGGTCTTGGCCTGGCGGGCGTCGCTCTCGGCGACGTATTCGGCCATCGCCTTCTGGCGGACGGTTGCCGCCTCTTCCTGCTTCTTGAAGCGCAGGTCGGCGCGTGCGCGGGCAGCATCCCGAGAGTTCTCAACCAAGACCTTATCC
>NZ_RZTF01000209.1:0-11344 GCF_004023175.1 Mesorhizobium sp. M7A.F.Ca.MR.362.00.0.0 | reverse complement strand
GCGAGAAGGCGCTTGTCGGCCGGAACAGGACAGTCCATGGCCGTCCGGCGACGATGATCTTTCGGGTGACCAGCAGCCTGTCCCCGAAAGTCGAAGCTGGCGGCGTCTCCGACCGGAACAGCAGATTGTCGCCGCTCACGGCACCATCGCCGTCATAGATTTCGGTGTTGACCGGCAGTAGCGGCGACCGGCTGAGCGCGGTCTGGAACAGATCGCGAGCCCGGAAGGCCGCATAGAGAAAACCTGATGTCGAGGATCTCGAAGCATTGATGACGTCGGGAGCGGTTTCGACATTGAGCCGCACGAAAACGAAGAAGCCGGTGAACGTCTGCGAGGCGCCCGTGTCCTGGCCCAGCTGCACCAACCCGCTGGCGTGCTGCTGGTCGTCGGACATCGCCTTTTCGATCGCCACACGCCGCATCGGTTCGCTGAACATGTCGTAGCCGATGGCGGCTTGGTTGGATGGATCCAGCGGTTCGAACAGCACGATAGGGGTACGCCAGGGTTGCGTGGTATCCGGGTAGATTGGATGACTGACGCCATAATCGTGCAGCATATCGCGTTCGACCGTCGCCTCGTCGCCCGTCTTTGCCAGCCTGAGGAAACCGATGCCGCGCAAGCCGGCGAAATTCTTGTCGACATCGAGCGCGTTGAAGAACGCCTTGAACTCATTGCGAGAAATATCGCCATTGCGGGCGTCGAACAGGGCCTGCGTCGAGCGCAGCAGCGACAGATGCAGGTCGATGCGGCTCTCGATCCGGTTGAGCGCGTCGTCGGCAGTCGCCTCGAACTTGATGCGCGCGGCTTCCTGTGTGGCGAAATAGGCGAAACCTGCCATCACCATGCTGATTAGTGCGACGGCGATAAAGGCGATGATCGGGAAAAGCTTCTTCAACGGATCGTGCGGTCCCTGAGCGATATCGGACCTTTATGGGCAAGTCGCCGTGCCAACACAATGCCAAGGCCAAGCCATCCTTACGGCTGGCATATCACGTGTCCGGCAACGGCGAGCTGGCTTGATCTCAGGCTGCGATCTTCAGCGCGCCCGGTCCTGGAATGGCGCCCGGCGGGCATTTGCCAAGAATGATCATCCCCAGCACCTCGTCCTGCGTGACATCGGTGGTGCGGGCGGTGCCAACGACCTGGCCGTTCTTCATGACGCAGACCCGGTCGGCAAGCTCGAACACATCGTGGATGTCGTGGCTGATCAGGAAGATGCCGATGCCATCGGACTTGAGCTGCTTGACCAGTTCGCCGACCTGCGCCGTTTCCTGCGGACCAAGCGCCGCCGTCGGCTCGTCCATGATCAGGATGCGGGCGTTGAACAGGATCGCACGCGCGATCGCCACCGATTGCCGCTGGCCGCCCGACAGCTTGATCACCGGCTCCTTGAAGCGCTGGAAGCGGGGATTGAGCCGGCCCATCACCTTGCGCGCCTCGGCCTCCATGGCAACGTCGTCGAGCGTGCCCCAGGCGGTCATCAACTCGCGGCCGAGGAACAGATTTGCGGCGGCGTCGACATTGTCGGCCAACGCCAGCGTCTGGTAGATCGTCTCGATGCCGTATTTCTTGGCGTCGCGTGGATTGGAGATCGATGCCTCCTCGCCGTTGACGAAGATCTGGCCCGAATCGCGCTTGTAGGCGCCGGACAGGATCTTGATCAATGTCGACTTGCCGGCGCCATTGTGGCCGAGCAGCGCTACGACCTCGCCGGGGAAAAGATCGATCGAGGCGTCGTCGACGGCGCGGATGCCGCCAAACGCGATCGAGATGTTCCTCATGTCGATCAGCGCGGTGGCTGCAGGAGCAGTCTTGTCATTCATGGCATGCCCTCCTAGACGCGCTTGCGATAGACGGTGTCGAGCCACACGGCGATGACCAGTACGGCCCCGACGACGATGCTCTGCAGCGGCGAGTCGACGCCGAGCAGCACCATGCCGGACTGCAGCGACTGCATCAGCAGCGCGCCCAGCATGGCACCGATGATCGTTCCCGATCCGCCGGCAAGCGACGTGCCGCCGATCACGGCGGCTGCAATGACGAGCAGTTCGTCGAGCGTTCCAAGCACGTTGGTGGCCGAATTCTGCCGGGCCGAGGAGATCGCCGCGGCAATCGTGGCCAGCACGCCCATGATCATGAACACCTTCATGGTGATCCATCGCGTGTTGATGCCGGCGAGATTAGCCGCCTCGGGATTGCCGCCGATGGCGAACACATAGCGGCCGAAACGGGTGCGGTTGGTGATGAAGGTCATGACCAGCCCGACGGCGACAGCCATCAGCACCGGTATGGCGATACCGTGGGCGATGAACAGGCCGCCTTCGGGAACGGTGATGTTGTTGGCGGCCGCATATCTGTTCACGATGCCGATCGGCCAGGGGTAGGAGTTGGCGAGCCAGACCGCACCCATGATGGCGCCGCAGGTGACGACTCCAAGCAGCGCCTCGGCCCAGATCGGACGTAGCGGAAACCGGAAACGCTTGCGCTGCACCCGCCCGTTGAACAGCCCAAACACCACGGCGAGGCAGGCGACGATCCCAACGACCCAGCTCCAGGTCGCGCCGATCGATCCCGCCGGCCCACCGCCCATCAGCTGAAAAGTGGCGTTAAGCGGCGCCACGGTCTGGCCTGAAGTGACCCACCAGGCGGCACCGCGCCAGACCAGCAAGCCGCCCAGCGTCACGATAAAGGCGGGCACTTCGAGATAGGCGATGACGAAGCCTTGAAAAGCGCCGATCAACAGGCCGAGCGCCAGGCCGATGACCAGTGCCAGGACCCAGATCCACGGGTTGCCGAGTTCGAGCCCGACAAAGCGCACCAGGAAATGCACCTGGGCAAACCCCATCACCATGCCGATCAGGCCCTCGGCGGAACCGACCGACAGGTCGATGTTGCGCATGACGATGACCAGCACCATGCCGCAGGCCATGATGGCAACCGCGGATGTCTGCACCGACAGGTTCCACAGATTGCGCGGCGTGAGAAAGGTGCGGCTGTCGAAATCGAGCGGATTGACGCCAAGGCGCAGGCTGGAAATGACATGCAGCCCAATCCAGATGACCAGCAGCGCGCCGATCATGCCGAGCATGCGGGTGTCGATCTCGGTCGCCTTCAGGAACCGGGCGACGGCGCCGAGTTCCGACGCGCGCGCCGTATCGGTCTGCGGGTTTGACGTCGTATCGGTCATGGTTTCCTCCCACCGGCTGGCCGTCTGACGCGCATGCCGGAGCCCAGCCTAGAAGCTATCCGCATGATGCGGAAACAGAATTCTTTGAGAAAACGCCGCGGCTTTTGGGCCGCGGCGTTCAGATATTGCAAAGTGGTACGGATCAGTTGCAGGCCGCCACGGTGCCGGCGGCGACACCCGCGCAGACTTCGTCCTTCTTGATCCAGCCGGCGTCGATGACGACGTTGAGATTGTCCTTGGTGATGGCAACCGGGGTCAGGAACAGCGACTTGACGGTGTTCCCGCCTGGCGTCGTGAAGTCCTTGGCGCCGGCAATGTCGCTCGTCTTCTTGCCGTCGGCGAGCTGCGAAGCGATCTCTGCAGCGTTCTTGCCCAGTTCGCGCGCGTCCTTCCACACCGACACGGTCTGCGTGCCGAGGGCGATGCGGTTCAGCCCGGCGTGGTCGCCGTCCTGACCCGAGACCGGCACGGTGCCGGCCAAGCCTTGAGCCGTCAGCGCCGCGACGACGCCACCGGCAGTGCCGTCATTGGCCGCGACCACCGCGTCGACCTTGTTGTCGTTGGCGGTCAGGAACTGTTCCATGTTCTTCTGGGCGTTAGCGGGCAGCCAGCCATCCGTGTAGGCTTCGCCGACATTCTTGATCTTGCCGCTGTCGATGGCTTCCTTGAGCACTTCCATCGAGCCCGAGAACAGGAAGTCGGCATTGGGATCGGCGCCGGAGCCCTTGATGAAGACGTAGTTGCCTTCCGGCTTGACCTTGAACACTTCGCGGGCCTGCATGCGGCCGACTTCCTTGTTGTCGAAGGTCAGATAGAAGACGTCCTTGTTCTCGATCAGCCGGTCATAGCCGACGACCGGAATGCCTTCGTCCAGCGCCTTCTGCACGGCCGGGCCGATGGCCGAAGCGTCCTGTGCCAGGATGATCAGGGAATTGGCGCCCTGCGAGATCAGGCTTTCGACATCGGTAAGCTGCTTGCCGGGATTGGACTGCGCATCGGCGGAGATGTACTTGTCGCCAGCGGCCTCGATCGCCGTCTTCATGGCGGCTTCGTCGGTCTTCCAGCGTTCTTCCTGGAAGTTGGACCACGAAACGCCGACAACCTTGTCCTTCGCCTGCGCGACAGACGCGAGCGTCAGCGACATGGCGGCACCCGCCAGGATGGCGGCCGTGAATCTTTTCATATTATCCTCCCTGCGCCGCGTATGGCGCGACCAAACTGACCCGAGGGCCGGCACAGAGGCTCTATTTTTTCGAGCCTCGAAAAAATACTGGGCCAACGCCCGAACGCTGTCAACATCGATTCTGATGGATTTTGATGTCATTTCGAGTTTTTTCGAGTCTCGGAATAAATAAATGACACGGCCTGCAGCTTCTGCCAGTATTTACCGGCGTCACCGACAGCGTTCCAGGGGCAGGAGGAACCGCGGCGGCCGGGAGGATATGAAAGAACATGTCGGTCGGAATCCGCCACGACGATCTGCGCCGCCGCAACCGCGCCATGGTGATCGCGGCAGTGCGCCGCGCCGGACAGCCGTCGCGAACCGAGATCGCCGCGACCACAAGCCTCAGCCATTCGACCATCTCGGCGATTTCATCCGACCTGATCGTCGAAGGCATCCTGACCGAAAGCAAGCCGAGCGAGGCCGGCTCGCTCAAACGCGGCCGGCCGCAGGTCGGCCTCAGTCTCAATCCGGAAGCGGCCGCGGTAATGACCGTGGTGCTGTCGCTGAACTTCCTCTCCGTCGCCGTCATCGACTATGCCGGCCAAGTAATATCCGAGGAACAGCGCCGGCTGGACACGCTGACGATGTCGCGCGAGTCGCTGATCGGGGAATGCACGGCCATCGTGCGGCGCCGTCTGGCAGATCCCGACCTGGACGTGCGCAGCATCGCCCGCATCGCGCTGGCCATCCAGGGCATCACCGACACCCGTGCCCGCGCCATGCTGTGGTCGCCGATCACGCCGCACACCGACATCGCCTTCGCTGACATATTCGAAGACGAGTTCGGCATCCCTGCCATAATGGAGAACGACTGCAACATGATGGCGGTGGCGCTGCGCTGGCGCGACCCCGATCGTTACCGCGACGATTTCATCGCTATCCTTTTGTCGCACGGCATCGGCATGGGACTGGTGCTGAAGGGCGAATTGTTCACCGGCACCCATTCTTCGGGCGGCGAATTCGGCCACATGATCCATCGGCCGAACGGCGCGCTATGTCGCTGCGGACGGCGCGGCTGCGTCGAAGCCTATGCGGGCAATTACGCCATATGGCGCAACGCCAGGCAGATGGGCGAGGATGCAGAACCCGTTGCCGATGTCAGCGACGCAGACATGCGCGCCCTGGCTGCCGCGGCCCGCGAAGGTGACGGACCCGAACGGGAAGCCTATCGCAAGGCCGGCGAAGCGCTCGGCTACGGCCTCGGCAGCCTGTTCGCGCTGATCGATCCGGCGCCGGTCGCCATGGTCGGTGTCAGCGCCGCCGCCTTCGACCTGATCGAGCCGGCATTGCGGCAAGCGATTGCCCAGACCGCCGGCGGCCAGCATTCCAAATCGATTTCCTTCGACACCGAGCCGAACGAACTGCCGCTGATCCGCGAAGGCTGCGCCATGCGGGCGCTGATCTTCGTCGATCAGGAGATTTTTGCGCCGGGCGTGCAGGCGAGATCCGGTTTCGGCGGCAAGAACGTGGCGTGAGTTCAAACGAGGGAGTTCAGTCCTCTCGGATGGCGTATCCGGCCCCACGGATCGTGCGGATGACATCAGGCATACGGCCATTGTTGACCGCCTTGCGCAGCCGGCCGACATGCACGTCGACCGTGCGCTCGTCGATGTAGATCGTCTCGCCCCAGACATTGTCGAGCAGCTGGCTGCGCGAGAACACGCGGCCTGGATGGCGCATCATGAATTCGAGCAGGCGGAATTCCGTCGGCCCAAGCCGGATCTCGCTCTTCTTGCGATAGACACGGTGCGACTCGCGATCGAGCACGATATCGCCGACCTTGAGCACGCTGGACAGCACTTCCGGCTTGGCCCGGCGCAGCAGCGCCTTGACCCTGGCCATGAACTCCGGCGTCGAGAAGGGCTTGACCAGATAGTCGTCGGCGCCGGTCGACAGGCCGCGCACGCGGTCGCTTTCCTCGCCTCGCGCGGTCAGCATGATGATCGGCAGCCGCTCGGTCTCGGGACGCATTCGCAGGCGCCGGCAGAGTTCGATGCCCGAAACCGCAGGCACCATCCAGTCGAGCACCAGAAGATCGGGAACGTTCTCCTGCAGCCGGATTTCGGCCTCATCGCCGCGCGTCACCACCTCGACCTGGTAACCTTCGGATTCAAGATTGTAGCGGAGCAGCACGCCTAGCGGCTCCTCATCCTCCACCACCATGATGCGTGGTGCGATCATCGGCTGGTCACCCCTGTTATGCCGCTGGCGCGGACATTGCCGTCTCGTCCTGCTTCGGACGATTGGCTGGCAGCTGCGTGCCGGTCAAAACATAGTAGGCATTTTCGGCGATGTTGGTCACGTGGTCGCCGATCCGCTCGAGGTTCTTGGCGCAAAACAACAGGTGTGTGCACGCCGTGATGTTGCGGGGATCTTCCATCATGTAGGTCAGCAGCTCGCGGAACACCGAGGTGTATTTGACGTCGATGCGTTCGTCATTGTTTCTGAGCGTGGCAAGCGCTGCCGCGTCAGCGGCGGCATACTCGTCGACGACCCCCTGCACCTGGATCAGCACCAGCTGCGCCATCGCGTCGATCGAATGCGAAAGATCGTGCGGCGTGACGCTCAGCCCGACAGTGCCGACGCGCTTGGCGATGTTCTTGGCAAGGTCGCCGATGCGTTCGAGGTCGCCGGCCATGCGGATCGAACCGACCACCGCACGCAGATCGTTGGCCATTGGCTGGCGCTTGGCGATCAGCGTGATGGCGCGATCGTCCAGCTCGCGCTGGCGGGCATCCATGATGGCATCGTCGGAAACCACGCGCTGCGCCAGCGCATTGTCCGAATTGAGCAAAGCCTTGGTCGAGCCACTGACCATCGAGCGGGCGAGATCGCCCATGTCGCGGATCAGCTGGCTGATCTGCTCCAGATCTTCATCGAAAGATGCAACGGTATGTTCACCCATGATCGTCGTCCCTCATATGCCTGAGCTCAGCCGAACCGGCCGGTGATGTAGTCCTGGGTGCGTTTGTCGTCGGGGGTGGTGAACATCTTGTCGGTGGCGCCCTCCTCGACCAGATAGCCTAGATGGAACATCGCGGTGCGCTGCGACACGCGCGCTGCCTGCTGCATCGAATGGGTGACGATGACGATCGTATAGTTCTGGCGCAGTTCGTCGATCAGTTCCTCGACGCGAGCAGTGGCGATCGGGTCGAGCGCCGAACACGGTTCGTCCATCAGGATCACCTCGGGCGACACGGCGATGGCGCGTGCAATGCACAGACGCTGCTGCTGGCCACCGGAAAGACCCGTGCCAGGTTCCTGCAAACGGTCCTTCACCTCGTTCCAGATTGCCGCCTTCTTCAGGCTCGACTCGACGATCTGATCCATGTCGGCCTTGCGCTTGGCCAATCCGTGGATGCGCGGCCCATAGGCGACGTTCTCGTAGATCGACTTGGGGAACGGATTGGGTTTCTGAAACACCATGCCGACGCGCGCCCTGAGTTCGACGACATCGATGTTCTTGTCGTAGATGTCTTCTTCGTCGAGCGTGATCTTGCCGGTTACCCGCGCGGAATCGATGGTATCGTTCATGCGGTTGAGGCAACGCAGGAAGGTCGACTTGCCGCAGCCGGAGGGGCCGATCAGCGCCGTCACCTGATTCAGGCGGACGTCGAGATTGACATCGAACAGCGCCTTCTCGCCATAGAACACGCCGACCTTGTCGCCGCGCATTTTGATCACTTCGTTCGACTTGGCGTTCATCTTATCGCCCACTGCGTTTTCAAGGGACTGTTCGGTCATGATGTTCATACCAAAATGCCTTTTTTCTACCAGCGCCGCTCGAACCGACGCCGAAGCACGATCGCGGTGATGTTCATGGCCATGAGGAAGACGAGCAGGATGATGATCGCGCCCGACATGCGCTCGACGAAGGCGCGTTCAGCCTCGTTCGCCCACATATAGATCTGCACCGGCAGCGCGGTGGCCGGATCGAAAGGCGTCGTCGGTGGATCGGCGACGAAGGCGACCATGCCGATTAGCAGCAGGGGCGCGGTTTCACCGAGCGCACGCGCTAGACCGATGATGGTGCCGGTGAGGATGCCGGGTGCGGCAAGCGGCAGGATGTGCTGGAACACCATCTGCATCTTGGAGGCGCCAAGACCGAGAGCCGCCGAGCGGATCGACGGCGGCACCGCGGCAAGTGCAGCGCGCGTCGCGATGATGATCGTCGGCAGCGTCATCAGTGTCAGCACCAGGCCGCCGACGAAAGCGGCGGAGCGCGGCATGCCCAGGAAATTGATGAACACCGCGAGGCCGAGCAAGCCGAAGACGATTGACGGCACCGCTGCCAGATTGTTGATGTTGACCTCGATGAGGTCGGTGAAACGGTTCTTCTTGGCGAACTCTTCCAGATAGATGGAGGCGGCGACGCCGATCGGCAGCGCCAGGAGCAACACGATCACCATCATATAAAACGAGCCGATGATCGCCACGCCCATGCCCGAGGTTTCCGGGCGGCTGGAGGCGCCGTAGGTGAACAGGCCGCTGTTGAAGTGCTCGGCCATCGCGCCCTCGGCCTTGAGCTTGTTCATCCAGGTGATCTGCTGGTCCGAGACCTTGCGTCGCGCTTCCTCGACACTGAGGTCGATCTGGCCCTTGAAAGCCGAGTCGAGATTGGCGGCGGCGAGGATGTTGACGTTGCGTGTCGTGCCGATCACGGACGGATCGGCGGCAACGATGTCGCGCAACTGGACGCGGGCGCCTTCCGACAGGAAGCCCTTGAGCTTCTGGATCATCGGCTTGTCATCAGGAGAGATGCCGAGCTTGGCCACAAGCGCGTTTTCGGCGAGCCTGGGATAATTTGCCTTGATCAGAACGCTCGGATCGGTTGCACGCTTGCCGGAAGGATCGATCACCTTCTCGTCGAACGAGATCGGCAGTGATACCGTCGTCTGCCAGAAGGCGGTGTAGCCTTTCGAGACGATGGTGATCAGCATGATTGCCAGGAACGCCAGGCCTACGGAAATCGCCACGACGCCATAGATGCGGAAACGGCGTTCGGCGGCGTAACGGGCCTTCAGGCCGATGTCGCGGCGCGGATGGGCCGCCGCCCTGACCATCGTATCCATGGAAATGTCGGTCATTCGTACTGCTCCCGATATTTGCGCACGATGTAGAGCGCGACGATGTTCATCACCAACGTCAGCGCGAACAGCGTCAGGCCGAGTGCGAAGGCGACCAGCGTCTGCGGCGAATTGAACTCGAGGTCGCCGGTGAGCTGGTTGACGATCTTGACGGTGATGGTCGTCATCGCCTCGAACGGGTTGATGGTGAGGTTGGCGGCGACGCCCGCCGCCAGCACGACAATCATCGTTTCGCCGATGGCGCGCGAGGCGGTCAGCAGGATGGCGCCGACGATGCCGGGCAGTGCAGCCGGCAGGATCACCCGCTTGATCGTCTCGGAGCGGGTCGCGCCGAGGCCAAGCGACCCGTCGCGCATGGCGCGCGGCACCGCGGTTATGATGTCGTCCGAAAGAGAGGACACGACCGGGATCAGCATGACGCCCATGACCAGGCCGGCGGTGAAGATGCTCTGGCCCTGGATGAAGGGCGAACCGCCGGTCAGCGCCGCGGACAGGTCGCGCAGGAACGGCCCAAGCGTGACGACGGCGAAGATGCCGTAGACGATGGTCGGTATTCCGGCCAGCAGTTCAAGCGCCGGCTTGACCACCGAGCGCACCTTGGGCGTTGCATATTCGGCCATGTAGACAGCCGACATCAGCCCGACCGGCACCGCAACCAGCAGCGCGACGGCGGCGATGTAGAGCGTGCCCGCAAGAAGCGGGATCAGACCGAACTGGCCCTGGCTGCCGCCCGAACCGGCAGCGGCAAAACGCGGATCCCAGACGGTGCCGAAGAAGAAACTCATCGGCGAGACGCTTTCGAAAAAGGTGATCGTCTGGAACAGCATCGAAAGCACGATGCCGATGGTGGTCAGGATGGCGATGGTGGAGGCGGCAAGCAGCCCCCACAGCATCAGCCTCTCGACATTGTTGCGGGCCCTGGCGCGCGGCTCGATCTGCCTGAGCGCATAGAAGGCGCCGGCGATCGAGGAAACGAGAATGACAATGGCGCCGAACAGGCCGAGCCGGTCCTGGACCTTGTTCGCCTCGATGGCGATCGGGATCATGTAATCCTGCGTGTCGCTCGCCAGTGCCACACCCTTGGCGGCGAGCAGCGGCTGCAGCTCGGCAAAGCTGGCAGGCATTGCGGCCAGTGTGCCTGCATCAAGTTTGCGCAGGCCCCTGGCGAGGCTCTTTACGAGGCTGACATCCAGTGCCTCACTGGCAACCTTGCTGTCGACGGTGCGCTCGGGCAAGGCAGTGTGAATGTGTCGGTCCAGATAGACGGAAGACCCGACGGTCCAGACGGCAAGCAGCAAAAGAGCAGGCAGAACGGCGAGCAGGAAGGCCCACCAGCCATGATAGTGGGCGCGCGAATGCGGCTTGACCTTGCCATTGTCCTGGGCCGCGGCACGTTGCCGACCGATGAAAAAGGCAACCAGGCCGACGGCAACGACGATGGCCAGTACGAGCAAGGACGACATGGACCCACCCCAAGAGAAATTCTTACGCAGCCGCCATTGCGGCCTGCGATGAAACCGGGGCGCGGGATTTGGCCCGCACCCCGGTTCGGCAGCTGATTACATCGACTTTCCGGCGGCGAAAGCGTCACGCTGGGCCTGACGCTCGGCATCCGGAGCCGCAACGAGGCCGTATTCGGCGAGCGGGCTTTCCGGGCCAACCATCTGGTCGTCAAGGAAGAATTCGACATATTCCTTGAGGCCGGGAACGACGCCCAGATGCGCCTTCTTGACGTAGAAGAACAGCGGGCGCGAGACGGGATACTTGCCGCTGGCGATCGTCTCGGTCGAAGGCACGACGTCTTCCACGGTGGCGACCTTCAGCTTGTCGGCATTGTTCTCATAG
>NZ_RZTF01000208.1:9753-11358 GCF_004023175.1 Mesorhizobium sp. M7A.F.Ca.MR.362.00.0.0 | reverse complement strand
GCCTTATCTGCTGTGCCCGCTCCGGCTCGACCACCCTGCGGTAGAGATGCCAGGTGGCATGGCCGAGCACCGGCATGACGACGGCGAGCCCGGCAAAGAGCGGGATCGAACCGATCACCAGAAGCACGGCGACCAGCAAGCCCCACAGCGCCATTTGCAGCGGGTTGGCCATCACTGCCCGGGCCGAGGTCTCGATCGCCGAAACGGCGCCGACGTCACGGTCGAGCAGCAGCGGGAAGGCAACCACGGTAGTGGCCAGCACGATTACGGCGAAGACAAAGCCCGCGGCATTGCCGGCAAGGATCAGCGTCCAGCCCTTGCTGGTGGTCAGCACGTCGCGGACGAAGCCACCGATCGAGGCCGGCGGCTGGTCGCCGAACAGGCCGGTGTAGATCGACTGCGCCGTGTAGAGCCACAACAGGAACAGCGCCACCAGCATGACGCCGATGACAGCGATCGACGGGACAGCGGACGAGCGCCGCACATCAAACGCGTGCCACCAGGAGGTGTTCATGCCGAGCTCACGCCGGCGGCTGATCTCGTAAAGGCCGAGCGCCGCAAACGGCCCGACCAGCGCGAAACCCGACATCAGGGGATAGATGAGCTGGATGGCATTGGCGCCGGACGTCCACTGCGTCAGGATCAGGCCGACGATGGGATAGATCAGGCACAGGAACACGTAGTGCGATGGTTTTGCCCAGAAATCCTCGAAGCCGAGGCGCAGCGCATCCCAAAGGTCCGACGTGGTGATGCGGCGCACCGTTGGCTGCACATGCATTCCACGTGCGTCCGCCATGACATGAAAGCCGGCCATAACCTTCCTCCCGTGTGTCGGGGCGGTCACCGCCTGGATGGCCGCCAGAGCTGCCACTTCAAGATCAAGAGGCATGATAGCAGAGTTGGCGGCGATTGTCGCCGCGTCAATTGCCTGGGGCGCAACTCCTCGTAGTGTTCAACTCTCCGTATGGCCTCTCATATGGCGTGCCTCGGCAGTCTTTCGTTTTAGCCAACCATTGTTCTGCATTTTAGCATTTACGTATTTTAGCATTTACTTAAATTACTCGTAGGGATCTCTGGCGTATCACCTGAGCTTTACGAGGTTCGGCGAGGAATTATGTTCGCATTGAGAGGCTTCTGGTCTTCGGAGCACGGCAACTTTGCCATGACGACCGCCGTCGCGATGCTGCCGATAATGATTGGTTTGGCCGGCGCCGTTGATCTGATCGGCACGAGCCATGACGCCTCGCAACTGCAGAACTCGCTGGACGCGGCGGGGCTCGCCATCGGCACGAAGTTCTCTCCCGATATGGCGGCCGGCGATGTCCAGCAGCTTGGGCTGCAATTCTTCGCCGCCAATATGAGCGCGGCCGACCAGCAGGAATATTTGGGCAGCGTCTCCGCTTTCGCGGCAACGGCAAGCGGCAGCCCAAGCGCCTACTTTATCTCGCTGTCGTCCAGCATAAGCCGCCCAAGCTTCATCAGCGCCTCGGCCCCCTGGCAGGCCTCCCGCTCGGCCTCGGTCAAGGTAAAACCTGGCGCACAGGCCTGCGTGCTGGCGCTCGATCCGCATGCGTCCGCCGCCGTGAACCTCCAGGGCTCGACCAA
>NZ_RZTF01000208.1:9298-9745 GCF_004023175.1 Mesorhizobium sp. M7A.F.Ca.MR.362.00.0.0 | reverse complement strand
GCGTCCGATTCCGTCAACAGGGGTGGCTCCGCACTGGTTTCAGCCGGCTGTGTCTCAACCGTCGGCGGCACCAGCGGGCTGTTGCCACCCAGCGCCAGTCTCGCCTGCGGAACGCCGCACGAACATAGGTACGCGTCCTTTGATCCATTGGCCGACGTCGTTCCTCCCCCTTACACATTGTGTTTGCCTGTCCCGAACGGCAAAACCTACACGCTGTCGCCCGGCACTTATTGCGACAAGACATTGTCGGGGGACATCACGCTTGATCCGGGCGTCTACATCATGCGCGGCACCACCATAAAGCCAGGGGGGAACGGCAGCCTGGCTGGCCAGGGCGTGACTATATTCCTCATGGAAAGCGCTGAGATCTACATAAATGCCAATGAGAAGGTGAACCTTTCCCCGCCCACCAGCGGCCCTTATGCTGGCATCACCATTTTCCAGGAT
>NZ_RZTF01000208.1:8557-9288 GCF_004023175.1 Mesorhizobium sp. M7A.F.Ca.MR.362.00.0.0 | reverse complement strand
AACACGTCTGCTCTGACATTGAATGGCGGCGCAAATTCCGTGCTCAGCGGTTTCATTTACGCGCCGGACGCGCCCATTTCCTACGCCGGCAACTCTGATATGAGCGCCCAGGGCGACTGTCTCAGGCTTGTCGGCAATACGATTCAGATGACCGGAAACTCGTCCGTCAAGTCGGACTGCGCGGCGGCGCTTGGAAATCGCACAATGTACGCCGATCGGATGATCACTCTGGTGAAATGAGAACGACAGGCGGCCCAAGCGGTAGCGTTGAGAAAAATGGCGGTCCCCTTTAACAATGCCGGAGTGCGGCGGCGACCGCACTCCGGCAGATCAGCGCCTCTCACAAAGGCACATCCTGGTTGAAAACAGAGTGTCGCTACGATTTCGCCGCTGCCGCGAAGCGATCGATCACCTCAGTCAGGGGGACGTGGCCAAGGCAGGCGCCAGAACCGGCGGGCTGTTCGCCATCCTCGACAGCCAGCGCATAACGCACGGCCGGATCGGATTCGATGCGAAGGCGCAATCCGGCCAGCTTGGGATAGGCAGCGCCGTCGATCGCCTGGTGAAACTCCGCCCAGCGTGCCACGCCGATCAGCGTGGTATCGGCCAGCGTCAGCCGGTCGCCGACCAGGAAATCCGTGTCGGCGATCATCGCCTCGAGCCGATCATGACGTTCCGCAACGGCCTTGCGGCCGAACTCCCGCAAGGTCGCCTTCAGCGCCGGTTCATCC
>NZ_RZTF01000208.1:7546-8547 GCF_004023175.1 Mesorhizobium sp. M7A.F.Ca.MR.362.00.0.0 | reverse complement strand
CATCCGCCGCCATTTCCAATGCCACCCAGAGCGGGCTGAAGGCGGCGGTGAAACCGGTGTTCACGAAGGCCATCAGCTGGTGCATGCGGTCGGCTTGCGGCGTGCGCGGTTCGAAGCTGATGCGGCGCTGTGTGTCGCGGGCTTCGAGCCACGAGGCGATGGCCATTGTCTCGGTGAGCACCCGGCCTTCGTCGGTGATCAGCACCGGCGTTTCCTGACGGTCGTTGATGCTGGCATAGGCATCGTTTTTCATCTCGGTGAGCATGTCGACGCGGCACAGGCGATAGGGTTGCCCGACGCGTTCAAAGGCAGCGACAAGCCCCATCGAGCTTCCCGCCGGGAAGCCGTAAAGGAGGATAGGTTCCATTTGTTTTCTTCCGTGATTGAGAGGATCACGCCGCGCAGCGAAACTTGACCCTAAACGCTTGTCGTCCCATGTAAATTACGCACAATTCTGTAACCAGGATCCGCCCATGAAAGACGTCGTCTCACGCTGCCCGATCGAAGAGACCATGCGCGTGCTCAGCGGTCGCTGGCCCACACTGCTGCTCTATTATCTGAAGGACGGGACCAAGCGGTTCAGCGACCTGAGACGTGACAACCCGACGGTGTCGCATCGCATCCTGACGCTGGAACTGCGCAAGCTGGAAGAGGCCGGCATCGTGCGGCGCACGGTGCGTCCGGGTTATCCGTTGCGGGTCGATTATGACCTCACGGCGCCTGGCCGCAAACTTGTACCGCTCATCGACGCGCTGGGCGCCTGGTGGGTGCATACGGAAGACGACCGGATGGGCGGTTCCTCGGACGCAGATCTCGATACTGCCGCCTAACATCTTCGATTTTCGCCGCCCTGCCCGGCAAAAGCCATGATCGACGTTATCTCAGGGGCATGACCATAGCGAAAATCGAAACCCACCCGATCCCGAATCTGCACAGGCGCATGGTGCTGACCGGCCTCGCAGCCTTGGCGGGCCTCGCCGCCTGCAGCACCGTTTCACTGC
>NZ_RZTF01000208.1:0-7536 GCF_004023175.1 Mesorhizobium sp. M7A.F.Ca.MR.362.00.0.0 | reverse complement strand
GCCCTGCAGCAGGCCGGCTACATGGCGCAGCGCCGCCGCATGAGCCACACCACCGGCTGGGGCAAGGATTTCGCCTCGCGCGTCAAGGACAATCGAATTTCCGGCGCCGCGGCGGAGAACATCGCCGAGGGTCGTTTCGACCTCGAGAAGCTGTTCGACATCTGGGTGCATTCACCTGGCCATCGCCGCAACATGCTCGACCCGCGCTTCACCCGCTTCGGCCTTGCATATGTGCGCGACGGCGGCGACAGCAAGCTCCGTTACTGGAGCCTCGTGCTCGGAAAATAGAGCTAGTCCATATGCGCTGCCGGCGCGCCGCCGGCAGGCGCCTGCTTTGGCTTGCGCAGCAGGAAAACAAACGGGATGGCAAGCAGCGTCATCACCATGAGTATTTTGAAGTCGTTGACGTAGGAAATCATCATCGCCTGCAGATTGACCATGCGATCGACCTGCGAAAGCGCCGTCGGATCGCCGCTCGCGGCGGCCGGAGAGACCGCCCAAAGATTGGGGTTGAACGGGTTGATGAAGGCCGAAAGCTCGGTGTGATTGATCTGCGTGTTGCGCACCATCAGAACCGTCACGACCGACACGCCTATGGACGAGCCAAGATTGCGCACCAGGCTGAACAGGGCCGTGGCATCGGTGCGGAAGCGAACGTCAAGCGTGGCGAAGGCGACGGTCGACAGCGGCACGAACACCATTCCCATCCCCAGGCCCTGGATGACGCCGGAGCTGATGATCAGCCAATTGTCCATCTGCGGCGTGAAGCTGGACATGGTGTAGAGCGACTGTGCGGTCAGGAGGAAGCCGATGACCACGAGGATCCTGGCGTCGATCTTGCTCATGAGCCGGCCGACGACCAGCATTGAAATCATGGTGCCGACACCGCGTGGCCCTATGACGACGCCGATGGTGACGGTCGGATAGCCGAAGATGGTCGACAGCATTGGCGGCAACAGCGACATGCTCGCCAGAATGAGCACACCCATGATGAAGATGAACGCCAGCCCGGTCACGAAATTGCGGTCGAGGAAGATCTTGGGATCGATGAAGGGGTGTTCGGCGGTCATGGTGTGAATGATGAACACCCAGAAGCCGGTGAGCGAAAGACCAAGTTCGATCCAGATCTCGACCGAGGAAAACCAGTCGACCTCGCCGCCGCGATCGAGCAGCAGCTGAAGCGCGCCGACGCCGAGCGATATCATGGCGAAGCCGAAGAAATCGAAGCCGCGCACGCGCCGGGCAACGGCCGGCAAGTAGGCGGCCATGCCGAGAAAGGCGACGATGCCGACCGGCAGGTTGATGAAGAACACCCAGCGCCAGTTGAAATTCTCGGTCAGCCAGCCACCCAGCGTCGGGCCCAGAATCGGCCCCAGCATGATGCCGGCGCCCCAAATAGCCATCGCCTGGCCATGGCGTTCCCTGGGGTTGATGTCGAGCAGGAAGGTTTGCGACAGAGGCACGATCGCCGCGCCGAACACGCCTTGCATCAGCCGGAAGAACACTATGCTCTCCAGGCTCCAGGCGATGCCGCACAGCATCGAGAATATGGTGAAGCCGACCACCGCCGTCAGGAACAGTTCCTTGCGGCCGAAGCGGTCGGCCAGCCAGCCGGTGACCGGCGTCATGATGGCGGCGGCAACGATGTAGGAGGTCAGCACCCAGTTGATGTTGTCCGGCGAGGCGCCGAGATCGCCCGTCATTGTCGGCAGAGCGACGTTGGCGATCGTCGTGTCGAGCGCCTGCATGACCGTCGCCAGCATGAGCGCGACCGTGATCAGGCCGCGATGCGGCACTTCTTTGAAGGGTTCGGGCGTGCTCATGGCGTGGAACTTCCAGCAGGTAACAAAAACGTGTACAAGGGGTTTCCGGGCGGCAACGCCTTCCGTTGAGAGACCCTCGTCGCGGTGGGACGCGATCGTCGATGTGGGGGTTACATCGACTGAAAGTCTCTGATGAGCGGATGCCTGCCGCCCGGAAACATGAGGACCGACGAGTCTGCCTCGGAGATTTCAGATTTCGGCCAGGCCGCGACGCGGCAGCGCCAAAACGCTGATCCTTCCAGCTCCTCCCATCAGACCAATCCTGCTATTCACCTCCGCCGCTGGTCCTGCGGCAATCTGTTGACGTTACTGCGCGGCCTCGCCAGCCGTGGCGTGACCAAAGATCGAGGGCAGGCCACGCGCCACGCCGGTGTCGACGGTAACGGTGGCGCTCATGCCGGTGCGCAACGCCATCTTGGCGTCCGCATCGATCAGTTCGAGACGAACCGGGATACGCTGTGTGACCTTGACCCAGTTGCCGGTGGCATTTTGGGCCGGCAGCAGCGAGAACTCGGCTCCCGTGCCGGCGCCGATCGCCTTGACCGTCGCCTCGAAGGTGCGCCCTGGATAGGTGTCGACCACGATCTCCGCCTTCTGGCCGGGCTTCATGTGGGTGAGCTGCGTTTCCTTGAAATTGGCATCGATCCAGGTGTCACCGGTCTCGACCAGCGAAAACAGCGGCGTGCCGGAACCGACATACTGACCGACCTTGAACGACGAGGCCTGGCTGACGATGCCGTCCGCCGGCGCCTTGACCGTGGTCTGCGCCAGGTCGTAGGCCGCCTTGTCACGCGCGGCGAGCGCGGCCATCACGGTCGGGTGCTTGTCGGTCTCGATGTCGGGATTGCCGCCAAGGCCTGCCTTGGCGCTGATGATCCCTTGCTCGGCAACCGCCAGCTGCTGCTTGGCCTTGTCGAGATCGTTCTTGGCTTCGTCGAGCGACGATTTGGCGTTGATGCCCTTCTGGGCGAGGTCGGCGGCGCGATCGAACTGCGACTGGGCGAAGGCGACCTGGCTGGCATCGGACTTTTGCTGAGCCATCGACTGGCCATAGGCCGCGCGCAACTGCTCGACATTGAGACGCGCGCCCGCAACCGCGGCGTCGGCCTGCGCCAGCGCGATCCGGTAGGGCTCGGGGTCGATGGCAAACAGCTCGTCACCCTGCTTGACCAGCTGGTTATCGAAGATGTCGACCTTAACGATGCGGCCGGCCGTGTCGGAAGCGATCGACACCTTGGCCTGCTGCAGATTGGCGTTCTCGGTCTCCTGATAGCGGCCGCCGGTGACCCAGACATAGCCGCCGCCGACAGCCAATGCCGCAGGCAGCGCGACCATCAGCAGGAAGCGGCCCAGCCGGCGCTTTTTCTTCACGGGCACTGGGGCCGGCTGCACCGGGGGAGCAACCGCCGGCGGGGCCGCGGCCGGCTGCGCCGGCGCTTCCATGTCCAGTTCGGTCACTTTCTCGTCTATCTTGGCTACCGCGTTCATGCTGCTGCGCCCTCTATATTCTTCACTTTTTCCATGGACGGCGTCTCGTCGTCGGTCAGGTTGCGGACCATCGCCTCAAGCCCTTCGATGAGGACGCGACGGGCTTCCGGCTTCACGCCGACCAGCGATTCCTCATAGACTTCTCCGGCAATGCTCTTAATCACGGCGTAGGCATCGCTTGCCTTGGGCGTCAGGAAGATCATGCGGACGCGACGATCGGCGGCGTCGGACCGACGCTCGATCCAGCCTCCCTCTTCCATGCGGTCGACCAGGCGCGAAACGCTGATCGGCTCGATTTCGAGAAGTTCGGCCAGCCGCGCCTGCGCGACACCGTCTTCCTTGGCAACGCGGACCAGAAGCCGCCATTGCGCCGAAGAAAGCCCCAAGCCACTGGCCCTCGCCTCGAAGCGCTTGCGCATCAAGCGCTGCACGTCGTGGATCAAGAAGCCCAATCTGTCGATGCCATCGGAAACCATAAGCGGCATATATAATAAGCGTGCTCACTATTCAAGACGCCGCGTTGCACGAGAAGCCGGCAAATGTGCATGGCAGCTTTGCCGGACCAATCATGGTTATCGATTTGCAAACGCATGATGGCCGTAGCCCCCGCTACACTGGTCGCGTCTGGCATATTGATGTACAGCCGCTGAACAGGATCGGGGGATCAACGCAATGCCGACGCTTTACGCTCTCAAGCCGGCCTTCCAGGGCCGACTGCGGCCGCTGGTCAATCGGTTGGCGGCAATCGGGGTCACGGCAAACAGCATAACCATCCTGGCGGCCGCGATGTCGATAGCCGCCGGCGCGGCCATTGCGATCTGGCACGAATGGCGCTGGCTGCTGTTGCTTATCCCCTTGGTGATGTTCGTGCGCATGGCGTTGAATGCCGTGGACGGCATGCTGGCGCGCGAGCATGGCCAAGCCTCGACGCTTGGCATGTATCTGAACGAGTTGTGCGACGTCGTTTCAGACCTCGCGCTGATTCTCCCTTTTGCCGTCTTTCCGGAATTTGGCGCATGGGGCGTCGTCGCCTTCGCGATAGCGGCCGTGCTGACCGAGTTCGCCGGCGTGCTCGGCATCGCTGCCAAGGTCGGGCGTAATTATGCCGGGCCGTTCGGCAAGAGCGACAGGGCGCTGGCGCTCGGCGTCGTCGCCGTGCTGTGCGCCGCCGGGCTGTGGCCGGCATCGATAGCGGCGTTTGTGTTTCCGGCCATGGCAACGCTTTCGCTGCTGACCGCCATAAACCGGATACGCGCCGGCATTATTGGCAGCGCCAGCTGAGCATCGAGGCTCGCCATGCCGCCAGAGGGGAAGACCATGATGCACGAACCGATCGCCGCCGCGGCCACGGAAAGCCTTGCGCGGCAAGCACAGGAGCGGGTTTTCCGCAGCCATGACGGGACGGAGATCTTCTACCGATTCTGGCCGGCGGCCTCCGCCGATGCCAAGGGCGCGGTGGTGCTCTTCCACCGCGGCCACGAGCATGGCGGTCGCATGGCCCATCTTGTTGATGAATTGCAGATGCCGGACCACGCCTTCTATGCCTGGGATGCCCGCGGCAATGGCCGTTCGGCCGGCGAGCGCGGCTATGCCCCGTCCTTCTCGGCCCTGGTGCGCGACATCGACTGCTTCATGCGCGAGATTGCAGCCAGGGATGGCTTTGCCACTCGGGATATCGCGCTGATCGCACAATCCTTCGGCGCCGTGCTGGCCGCCGCCTGGGTGCATGACTATGCGCCGAAGCTGCGCGCCATGGTGCTGGCCTCACCGGCCTTCTCGGTAAAACTCTACGTGCCCTTCGCCAAGGAGGGCATCGCACTCTGGCAGAAGATCAAGGGCCGCTTCTTCGTCAATTCCTACGTCAAGGCGAAATTCCTGACCCACGATCCCGTGCGCATCGCCTCTTTCGAGAGCGATCCGTTGATCACGCGGCCGATCGCTTCCAACATCCTGGTCGAACTCTATCAGCATGCCGCACGCATCGTCAGTGACGCCCGCGCCATCACCGTGCCGACCCAGCTTCTGCTTTCGGGCAGCGACTGGGTGGTGCGCCACGGCCCGCAGCACGAGTTCTTCGTCAATCTCGGCAGCCGCACCAAGGAACGCCATGTGTTGCCTGGTTTCTTCCACGACACGCTGGGCGAGCGCGACCGGGCAAAGGCCCTCGACCTGATCCGGCCATTCCTGGCCAGGCAGTTCGAGGCACCCGATGCGCCGGTCGACCTTAAGCAGGCGGACATTGCCGGCTACACACGCGACGAGGCCGATAGGCTTGCCTCGCCGCTCGCTCTGATGTCGCCAAAGGGCCTCTATTGGGCATTCAGCCGTGCCTCCATCCGCATGGGCGCCTGGGTCTCGCAAGGTATGAAGGCCGGCGTGACCACCGGCTTCGATTCCGGCTCGACGCTTGACTACGTCTACGAGAACAATGCGCGCGGGCTTACGCCTCTTGGCCGCGTCGTCGACCGCATTTTCCTGGAGGCCATTGGCTGGCGCGGCATCCGCCAGCGCAAGCTGCATCTCGAAGAGCTCATCGGCTCTTGCCTGGCGACGCTCAAGGCCGCTGGCCGGCCGGCGCACATTCTCGACATCGCGGCCGGCCATGGCCGCTATGTTCTCGATGCCATCGTGAAGAGCCCCGATCAGCCGGCGAGCGTTCGCCTGCAGGATTATTCCGACCTCAACGTCCAGCTTGGCCGCAAGCTGATCGCCGAGCGGCAATTGCCGGCTGATGTCTCATTCCAGCGCGCCGATGCCTTCGATGCCGACATGCTCGCTTCGATCGATCCAGCTCCGGATCTTGCCATCGTTTCCGGCCTTTACGAATTGTTCTCCGACAATGCGATGATAGCCCGCTCGCTCGGTGGATTGGCCAGCGCCATGCAGCCGGGAAGCCTGTTGCTCTACACCAACCAGCCCTGGCATCCGCAGCTCGAGATGATCGCCCGCAGCCTGACTTCGCATCGCGGAGGCGAGGCCTGGGTGATGCGGCGGCGCACGCAGGGTGAGATGGACCAGCTCGTCGAAGCCGCCGGTTTCGAAAAGCTCGACCAGCGCATCGACCAATGGGGCATCTTCACCGTCTCGGTCGCACGGCGCCGCTGAGCAGCATGGCCTCGTCGCTTGCACCCATCGCGCGCACCGAGCCTTATGGACGGGTGGTCGTCAGGGCCGCGCTATGGCTGGCCTTCCTGGCGCCGTTCTTCTACCTCAGCTACGGCTTCGCCAACTGGCTGGCCTCGCGGCGCGACGAGGTCGGCAGCATCGTGTTCTCGTGGGAACACAGCATTCCCTTCGTCGCCTGGACCATCGTGCCCTATTGGTCGATCAACCTGTTCTACGGCCTGTCGCTGCTGCTCAACAACGACAGGCAAGGCGTCGACCGCCTGGCCGGGCGCTATCTCACCGCGCAGGTCGTCGCCGTTATCTGCTTCATCCTGTTCCCGCTGACCGCGACATTCGTGCGACCGGCGACGACCGGACTGCCCGGCTTCCTGTTTGCCGTGCTCGGCGGTTTCGACAAGCCGTTCAACCAGGCACCCTCGCTGCACATCGCCCTTTTGGTGATCATCTGGGATCATTGGCGCCACCGGCTCCGCGGGTTGCTCCTGCCGCTCTGGCATGGCTGGAGCTTCCTGATCGGTGCCTCGGTGCTGACGACCTGGCAGCATCACTTCATCGACATTCCGACCGGCGCGCTGCTCGGGTTCTTTGCGCTGTGGCTGTTTCCGCGCAGCGGCGCGTTGCCGTTTTCAGGCTTCCGGCTGACCAGCGATGTGAAAGCGCGGCGGCTGGCGCGGTTCTACGCGCTGGGCGCGGTCCTCGCGCTGGCCGGTGCAGCGCTCGGCGCCTTGTTCTGCGCCGTCGCGCTCTTCCTGCTTTGGCCGGCGCTGGCGCTGGCCATCGTCGCCTTCGCCTATGCAGGAGCAGGCGAAAAAGTGTTCCAGAAATCCGCCGATGGCAGCATCACGCTCGCAAGCCGTGTCCTGCTCTTGCCTTACCGTCTCGGCGCCAGGGCCAACATATGGGCCTGGACGCGCAAACTTGCTCCCCAGGTGGCGATTGCCGACGGCGTCTTTCTCGGGCGCTTTCCCACGGCACGCGAGGCCAGCAGCTTCGGCACGGTCATCGATCTCGCCGCCGAACTTAAGAGGCCTGCGGCAGCCGATTGCCGCTGGATCAGCTTTCCGATGGTCGACCTGTTGCCGCCGCCAGTGGCGATACG
>NZ_RZTF01000207.1:8485-11405 GCF_004023175.1 Mesorhizobium sp. M7A.F.Ca.MR.362.00.0.0 | reverse complement strand
TGCCGGGGATTGTCCAGGACATAGCGGGCAAGGCCCTGGCCGCCGGCCCAGGCAAAGGCCCAGAAAGGCGGTGGCAGGCCGATCTCGACCAGTTCATCCTCGGTCCGCTGCCACAAATCATGCGCTTCGTCGGCAAGATGAAGCAGGATCTCCGGGACGTGCGGCGGCGCCATCAGCGCCGTGTTGTCGAGAATGAATTGTTTGGCGCTGTTGGGCGTCAGCGCCGTCACGGAGCCGGCGTCAAGCCGCCCATGCGGCAGACTTCCTTCCACTCGGCCGGCGTCACCGGCTGCACCGAAAGCCGCCCGAGCCGCACCAGCGCCATTTCGGCAAGCCTGGGATTGGCCTTGACCTGTTCCAGCGTCGGCGGGTTCGGCACGTCCTGCACGGCGCGGATGTCGACGCATTCCCAGCGCGGATCGTCCGACGTGGTGTCGGGATGGGCAAGCGCGCAGACTTCAGCGATGCCGACGACGTTCAGCCCTTCGTTGGAATGGTAGAAGAAGCCGAGATCGCCGATCTGCATCGCCTTCATGTTGTTGCGCGCGGCGTAGTTGCGCACGCCGTCCCATTGCGTGCCGGCCTTGCCCTTGGCCTTCAGCATGTCGAAGGAGAACTTGAATGGCTCGGATTTGAACAGCCAGTAGTTCATGTCTTTCTCCTCCTTGGAATCGCGCGGGCGACCGGGATTTAACTAGCCGCCGGCTTGTTGAACGTCCAGTTCCACGGGCGGATTTCGACGCTTTCGAACAGCCCGGCCTTGGCGTAGGGGTCGGCCGCCGACAGAGCCTGCGCACCTGCCAGGTCGGGCGCTTCGACGACCACGAGGCTGCCATTGGGCTTGCCTTCGGCATCAAGGAACGGGCCGGCGAATGCCAGCTTCTTGTCGCCGTTCAACCCCTCGAGGAAGGCAATATGTTCGGGCCGCGTGTCGAGGCGCACCTGCAGGCTTCCGGGCTTGTCCTTGCAAATCACAGCAAACAGCATCTTTTTCTCCTGATCGTTCAAAGTCGTGGGGATCAATCGTTGGTTTCGGTCTTCAGCGGCCGGGTCATCAAGGCCGTCACAGCCTGCCGGACGGTGATGGTGCCATCCAGTATGGCGGCGACGGCGGCAATGATCGGCGCGTCGATGTTGCGCTCGGTGGCGATGCGGGCAGCGATCGCCGCCGTCGGCACGCCTTCGGCGAGCGGCAATCCGGCAAGCGGCTTGCCTTGGCCGAGCGCCAGGCCATAGGCGAAATTGCGCGACTGGGTGGACGAGCAGGTCAGCAGCAGGTCGCCAAGGCCGGAAAGCCCCATCAGCGTTTCGGGCCGGGCGCCGAAGGCAGCGCCGATGCGGCGCAATTCGACAAAGCCGCGCGTCACCATGGCGGCCTGGGCGCTGGCTCCGAGACCCGCGCCAGTGACGGCACCCGCGGCAATGGCGAAGACGTTCTTCAAGGCGCCGCCGATCTCGACGCCGATCAGGTCGTCGTTCGAATAGCAGCGCAGGTTTTCGGCGGAAAAGCGGGCGGCGAGATCGGCGGCCAATGCCTCGTCGCGGGCGGCGACCACAACGGCCGTCGGCAGGCCGCGGGCGACGTCGGTGGCGAAGCTCGGGCCCGACAGAGCGGCAACCGGATTGAGCGGCAGGATTTCTTCGACAATCGCCGACAGCAAGGCGCCGGTGTCGCTCTCGATGCCCTTGGCGCACAGAACCAGCGGGATACCGGACGGCATATGGTCCTTCGCGGCCGCCAGCGTAGCCCGCAGCGACTGCGCCGGCGTCACCGCCAGCACGCAATCGGCACCGTCGAGCGCGGCCTGGATGTTGCTCGTCGCCACGATGCCGGCCTGGAGCGTAATGCCCGGCAGGTAGCGTGGATTTTCGCCACGGTCGATCGCGGCGACGGTCTCCGGGTCGCGCGCGTAAAGGCGAACGAAATGCCCGGCGCGCAGCATGGCCAAGGCCAAGGCAGTGCCCCAGGCGCCGCCGCCGAGCACGGCAACGCGCCAGCCGGTCGGCGCGGTGTCGTTGCCGCTCATTGCCCGCTCGTTCATGCCTTGGCTCCGCGCCGGCCGGAGCCGACCATTGGCGCCGAGATGCTATCCAGCGGCCAGCGCGAGCGCGGCACGAAATCGAAGCCGTTCTCATGCTCCATGCCGACGCGCAGCCGCTCGACACCGGCCCAGGCGATCATCGCCGCATTGTCGGTGCAGAGCTTCAGCGGTGGTGCAATGAAGGTGAAGCCGGTCTCGGCACAGAGCCGCTCCAGCATGGTCTTGATCGCGCGGTTGGCGGCGACACCACCGGCAACGACGAGGGCCGGGTTTTTCGTGCCGGGAAATGTCTCGCGAAAGCGCGTCAGCGCGCGGGAGACGCGGTCGGCCAGCGCATCGGCCACCGCTGCCTGGAACGAAGCGCAGATGTCGGCGACGTCCTGGTCGCTCAGCGGCGCAATGGCGCTCGCCGCCTGGCGCACGGCGGTCTTGAGGCCGGAGAAGGAGAAGTCGGGCTGCGCCGAGCCCTTCATCGGGCGCGGAAAGGCAAAGCGCGAGGCACTGCCGGCCTGTGCCGTCTTCTCGACATTCGGCCCGCCGGGATAGGGCAGGCCAAGCATCTTGGCCGTCTTGTCGAAGGCTTCGCCGAGCGCGTCGTCGATGGTCGTTGCCCAGCGCTGATAGTCGCCGACGCCGCGCACGGCGACGATTTGCGTATGGCCGCCGGAGACCAGCAGCAAGAGATAGGGAAAGTCGAGCCCGTCGGTCAGCCTTGCGGTCAGCGCATGGCCTTCGAGGTGGTTGATGGCGATCAGCGGCTTGTTCGCCGCAGCGGCGATCGCCTTGGCGGTCATCAGCCCGACGATCAGCCCGCCGACAAGGCCGGGGCCGGCGGTGGCGGCAATCGCGTCGATATCGGCGAGCGCTGTGCCCGAATC
>NZ_RZTF01000207.1:1942-8475 GCF_004023175.1 Mesorhizobium sp. M7A.F.Ca.MR.362.00.0.0 | reverse complement strand
GCCGCCTCGATGATGCCGTCCAGCGCCTCGACATGGGCGCGCGCGGCGATTTCCGGCACGACGCCGCCGAAAGCGGCATGCTCCTCGATCTGGCTGAGCACGATGTTGGACAGGATTTTTGGCGCGGCGTCGCTGTCGATGGCCACCACGCTGGCGGCGGTCTCGTCACAACTCGTCTCTATGCCCAGCACGCGGATCAATTCGTCGCTGTCCCTAAAGATTGTATCATGGGGCTTTCCCCGTTAGGAGAACCCCGGAAAAGCCTCGCTTGCCGGGGGGTTATCACGGACTGCGCGCCATGCAAACAATCTTGAGAATCGGAACACGCGGCAGCCCGCTGGCGCTGGCACAGGCGCATGAAGCGCAGGCGCGGCTGATGGCCGCGCATGGCATGCCGGCGGAGGCGTTCGAGGTGGTCGTCATCTCGACCAGCGGCGACCGCATCCAGGACCGGCCGCTGTCGGAAGCCGGCGGCAAGGGCCTGTTCACCAAGGAGATCGAGGAGGCGCTGCTGGCGGGCCGGATCGACATCGCCGTGCATTCGTCGAAGGACATGCCGACGCAACTGCCCGACGGTCTCGAACTCTCGGCCTTCCTGCCGCGCGAGGATGCACGCGACGCCTTTGTCGGCAAGGCGGCGAAGACGATCGCCGAACTGCCGCGCGGGGCGAAAGTGGGGTCGTCGTCGCTGCGGCGGCAAGCGCTGATCCGCCGGATGCGGCCGGATCTCGACGTGGTGATGTTCCGCGGCAATGTGCAGACGCGGCTGCGCAAGCTCGAAGAAGGCGTCGCCGCCGGCACGATCCTGGCCTATGCCGGGCTGAAGCGGCTTGGGCTCGAGCATGTCGTCACCGATCTGATACCGCTCGATGTCTTCCCGCCGGCGCCGGGGCAAGGTGCGATCGGCATCGAAACCCGTATCGGCGACCGCGATGTCGAAAAAATGCTGGCAGCCGTCCATGATGTGCCGACCGGCCAGGCGCTGGCCTGCGAGCGTGCCTTCCTGGCGGCGCTCGATGGCTCCTGCCGCACACCGATCGCCGGCTATGCGGCGATCGAGGCCGGAAAACTGTCATTCGCCGGGCTGATCATCTCGCCCGACGGCACGCAGTCGCACACGGTCGAGCTGCAGGGGCCGGCGCAAGACGCCGCCCGCATCGGCGGTGAAGCGGCCCGGAGTGTGCGCGCCAAGGCCGGCGAAAAGTTCTTCGACGGCTGGCTCTGAAATGCTTCGCGTCCTGGTGACCAGGCCGGAACCAGGCGCTTCGCGCACAGCGCATCGGCTTGAGGAGGCAGGTTTTCAGCCGGTTCTTTTGCCCCTGACCGAAACAAAGGCGTTGCCTGCCGCCGCCGGACTGATCCCGGACGATGCCGTCGCGGTGGCCGTCACCAGCGCCAATGCCATGCGTCATGCGCCGGAAGAAATAATCGCGACGCTCGCCGTCTTGCCTTGTCATGCGGTCGGCAAAAGGACGGCGCAAGCGGCGCGTCGAGCGGGGTTTTTGTCGGTCAGTGAAGGCCCGGGCGATGCGGAGGCGCTGGCCGACAGTCTCGCCGTCGATTTTTCTGGAAAGACGATTGTCTACCTCTGCGGACGCGTGCGTTTTCCGGCGTTCGAACAGAGGCTCGGGACGGCGGGCGTTCGGGTCCAGGCCGTCGAGACCTATGACACGCTGGCAGTGGGGTATTCGGACGAAGTCATCCTCGAACGCCTGTCCGGGCAACCTGCCGACGCGGTGTTGCTTTATTCGGCCAAGGCGGCTGCGGCGATGCAAGGGCTGGCGAGGCGGCCTGCTTTGCAAAGGCTCTTTGAAAAAACATGGTTTTTTGCGCTTTCCAACCGCATCGCCGCGGCCTTCGACGATGTCGCCAGCGAAAGGATCCGCATCGCCGCGCAGCCCGACGAGGAGGCACTGCTGGCGCTTTTGCAGGCGCCGCGCTGAGCCGCGTCATCACACCGCCCCTTTTCACCGCTTGGTGATGTGCTAGACCCTTTCTGAACCATCATGCGCCGCCAGGCGTTGAGACGAAGCGAATTGTGCGGAGCCCAGGCATGGTCAAGACGCCGAAGATGCGACACTCGAAAAGCCGCCGCGAGCCGGTGACCATCGATCTCGAGCCGGGCGCCGTCTCACGCATCGCCGACGAGGACGCCGCCACGCAGGAGGCCCGGACAGACGAGGCGAAGGCCGAGGAAGCAGCGAACGCTTCGCAGCCCGAGGTCCCCGAAGAGCCGGTTCATGCCGACCAGAACGAACTCGAGCCCTGGGAGCATGCCGACGCACGGGCCGAACCGGAGCAGCCACAGGCAGCAGCAACAAAGACCGGCAGCGAGGCTGAACTCCCCTATCCCGGATCGTCCGACGAGCCCGGATCGTCCCACGGTCCCGGATCATCCGATGCGCCGGCCGGCAAAACCAAAACCTTCGACTACAGTTTCGACGATGCATCGGCGAAACGCACGCAGACCGACAGCAACAAGGCAAGAACCGAGACACGGGACGAGAAAATGGCGCCAGCCCCTGAAAAGCGCGGCGGCCTCAACGGCGTCGCCGCCGGCATCATCGGCGGCGTCATCGCGCTGGTCGGCGCCGGCGGGCTGCAATTTGCCGGCCTGCTTGGCGCGCCGGGTTCCGGTGCCGGCGTCTCGCTCGATAGTGTCAACGGCGACATCGCCTCGCTGAAGACCGAAATCGCCGGTTTGAAGGACGCCGGCGGCAACGGTGATGGAGCGGCCAAGATGGTCGGCCTGTCCTCGGGCCTTGAACAGGTCAAGGCCGATGTGGCGGCGCTGAAATCGGCTGTCGAGAAAGGTGGAGCAGGCGACGCAGCCGGGGTCGCCGCACTGGGCGACAAGGTCGCGCAGATCGAGACGGCGGTCGCCGCCCTCGGCAAGGCCGGCAGCTCGGCGCCGGTCGATCTCGGTCCGCTCAACGAGAAACTGGCTGGCCTCGACGCGCTGGTGAAGTCGGCCGGCGAGGCTACGACGGCGCAGGAGGGCCGGCTGACAGCGCTGGAGCAGTCTGTGTCGCAGCTGTCCGGCAAGGTCGAGGCGGCGGCGGGGCAGCCGAAGGTCGCGCTTGCCATCGCGGCGTCGGCCTTGAAGGCGGCGCTCGAGCGTGGCGGGCCGTTTTCGGCCGAACTCGAAACCCTCGCGGCAATTTCGCCCGATGCACCGCAGCTTGCGGCACTGCGCCCCTATGCTGAAAAGGGCGTTCCGACCCGCGCCGAGATCGCATCGCAGGCTGATGCCGCCGCCAATGCCATGGTCACTGCCGCGACGCCCGTCGATGAGAATGCCGGCTTCCTGCAGAATCTGATGTCGAGCGCCGAATCGCTGGTCAAGGTCAGGCCGATCGGCGCCGTCGAAGGCGCCGGCGCACCGGAAACCGTCGCGCGCATGGAGGCGGCGGTCAACCAGGGCGACTACGCGAAGGCACTCAGCGAGTATGAGACGCTGCCCGAGGCCGCCAAGGCCGCTGGCGCGGACTTTGCCGGCAAGCTGAAGGCACGCATCGAGGTCGAAACCCAGGTCGATGCGCTGATCTCGGGCGCGATGAAGGCATGAGGGCACCACAATGATCCGCCTGCTCGCCTTCCTCATCGTCGTTTTCGCGCTCGGGCTGGGCTTTGCCTGGCTGGCCGACCGGCCGGGCGACATGGTCGTCACTTTCAACGGCTATCAATACCAGGTCAGCCTGATGGTGGCGGCGGTGGCCGTCGTTGCCGTGGTCGCCGCGGTGATGATCCTGTGGTGGCTGCTCAAGTCGCTGTGGAACAGCCCCTACACCATCTCGCGCTATTTCCGTGTCCGCCGCCGCGATCGTGGCTATCAGGCGCTGTCGACCGGCATGATTGCCGCCGGCGCCGGTGATGGCGCGCTGGCCCGCAAGAAGACCAAGGAAGCCGCCAAGCTGATCCGTTCCGACCAGGAGCCGCTGATCCACCTGCTGGAAGCGCAGGCGTCGCTGCTCGAAGGCGATCATGAAGGCGCGCGACAGAAATTCGAGAGCATGCTCGACGATCCCGAAATGCGGCTGCTAGGCTTGCGCGGGCTTTACCTGGAAGCCGAACGGCTCGGCGACCGCAACGCCGCCAGGCATTATGCCGGCCGCGCCGCGGTGATGGCGCCGCAACTGGCCTGGGCGGCGGAATCGACGCTGGAAGAGCTGACCGCGCGCGCCGACTGGGACGGCGCCCTGAAACTGGTCGACGCGCAGAAATCGACACGGCAGATCGAACGCGATGCCGCCAACCGCCGCCGCGCCGTTCTGTTGACCGCCAAGGCGCAGGCGCTTGCCGACAGCGATCCCGCCGCCGCCAGGACTGCGGCGATCGAGGCCAACAAGCTGCGGCCGGACTTCGCGCCCGCCGCCGTTGCCGCCGCGGCCGCATTGTTCAAGCAGAACGATGTGCGCAAGGGCTCGAAGATACTCGAGGCGGCCTGGAAGGCCGAGCCGCATCCGGAAATCGCCGAGCTCTATACCCATGCAAGGCCGGGCGACGCCGTGCTCGACCGCCTCAACCGGGCGAAGAAGCTGCAGGAAATGAAGAAAAACCACGCCGAATCGTCGATGACGGTGGCGCGCGCCGCGCTCGACGCACAGGACTTCTCGACCGCCCGCCGCGAGGCCGAGGCGGCGATCCGGATGGACCGCCGCGAGGGCGCCTATCTGCTGCTCGCCGACATCGAGGAGGCCGAGACCGGCGATCAGGGCAAGGTGCGGCAGCTGCTGTCCAGGGCGGTGCGGGCGCCGCGCGATCCGGCCTGGGTCGCAGACGGCGTGGTATCGGAACGCTGGGCGCCGGTGTCGCCGATCACCGGCCGGCTCGACGCCTTCGAGTGGCGTGCGCCGATGGAGCGTCTCGGCCAGTTGATCGACAGCCATGACGACATGCCAGCCGGTGCGGCGCCGGTCATCGAAGCATTGGCAAAGCCCACGAGCGAAAAAGGGCCGATCGAGGTGATCGATGACGCCGGTGGCGAGACGTCGGCGGGCAAGCAAGCTGAAAGTCGCGAAGAAGATCATGTCAGGCCGATCACGGCAGCGGCCTTCGCCGCGGTGCCGAGCGATGCCGAGGGCGTCGATCCGGCCGAGGAGCTTGCGCGGTTGCCGGACGATCCCGGCGTCGATCCGGACGAGGAAGCGGAGAAATCGCCGCGCCGGTTTCGGCTGTTTTGAGTTGGGCAGGCCGTCAGGCCGTTGGGGTATGGATCTATGTTTGAACGCGTTCTGTCGTTTCTCAGGGATTTGCCGGCCGGCGCCGGCACTCGTGCCAGCACGGACGATCCGCGCATCGCCGCCTCGGCGCTGCTCTACCATGTGATGAATGCCGATGGCGTGCGCCAGGATGTCGAGTGGGAGCGGTTCAAGGCGGTGCTGGCGGAGAGCTATTCGATCAGCGGCACGGAACTTGAGGCGCTTGCCGCCGCCGGCGAGCGGGCCGACAATGAGGCGATCGATCTCTATGCCTTCACCAGTGTCCTGAAGCGGCATCTCGATGCCGATGCGCGCAAGGCCTTCATCGGCCTGATGTGGGAAATCGTCTATGCCGACGGCGAGTTGCACGAGCTCGAGGACAACACCGTCTGGCGCGTCGCCGAGCTGATCGGCGTCGAACGCCATGATCGCGTCGAGGCGCGCCGCAAGGCGGCGGCGCACGCGCCCGGCGCCACCGGAACATCGAGCGACGAATAGGATCTTCGCCTTCCCATGCCGCGCCAAACGAGTTCGAAGCCAAAGATACTGATCGTGCTGCATCAGGAGAGTTCGAGCCCGGGGCGTGTCGGCCACATGTTGCTGGAAGAAGGGTTCGACCTCGATATCCGCCGGCCGCCGCTTGGCGACGCCTTGCCCGAAACACTGGACGGCCACGCCGGCACGGTGGTGTTCGGCGGTCCGATGAGCGCCAATGACGAGGACGAGTTCGTTCGCCGCGAGACCAACTGGCTGGAAATACCGCTGAGGGAGAACCGGCCATGTCTCGGCATCTGTCTCGGCGCACAGATGCTGGTCAACTGTCTCGGCGGCAAGGTCGAAGGACACGGCGAAGGGCTGGTCGAGGTTGGCTGGTATCCCCTGAAAGCGACCGAAGCCGGCAAGCAACTGATGCACTGGCCGGAGATGGTCTATCAGTTCCACCGCGAGGGTTTCTCGTTGCCCAGGGACGCGACGCTGCTGGCGACGGCCGAGACCTATCCCAACCAGGCCTTTCGCTACGGCGACAATGCCTGGGGCATCCAGTTCCATGGCGAACTGACCAGGGTGATGATGCAGCGCTGGGTGGTGCGCGGCGCGCATCGCTTCGAATTGCCCGGTGCCCAGCCCGGCCGCGATCATCTCGGCGGCCGGCTGATCTGGGACATGCATCTTAAGCGCTGGCTGGACGAGTTCCTGCGGATGATTTTCGGCAAGCCGAGCAATAGCTAATGCATGTCGCCCAAAACTGACCCCGGTTTTGGGAAAACGACATGCATAAAACAAGACCTAAAGCGCGGCGCGTGAATCTGTTTCGACGCGACGCGCTTTAAG
>NZ_RZTF01000207.1:0-1932 GCF_004023175.1 Mesorhizobium sp. M7A.F.Ca.MR.362.00.0.0 | reverse complement strand
GCTTTAAGGTTCGAGCACAGGCCGCAGGAAGCTGCGCTCGTAGCTGAGAATGCTGCGATTGCGTTTTTCCATTTCAAACACTTCCTGGCATTCCGGGTCGGCAGCCATACGCTTGCGATAGTCCTCGTAGTCGGCAAGGCTCGGAAAGCTGAACATGGCAAAAGCGATATTGCTCGCCCCCTCGCTCGGAAGGAAATAGCCGTGATGGTTTCCGCCGAGGCGGTTGACCAGAGCTATCCAGCGACGGCCATAATCTTCGAACTCGGCAAGCTTGTAGGGGTCGATGACATATTTCAGGTAGCAAGTGATCATGAGAGCTCCTGTGGCATGGGGGCGGGGCATTTTGGCTTGTCAACTGGAGGAAGATCAGTTGCGTCCGTCGAGATGGCGCACCTTGCGCAGTTGCGGGAACAGCACCATCCACAGGCCCGCTACGGCGATGGCGCCGATGCCGCCGATCACCACGGCCGGCACCGTGCCGATCAGCGCGGCCATCGTGCCGGCGCGGAATTCGCCGACCTCGTTGGAGGCGCCGACAAAGACCTGGTTGACGGCGTTGACGCGGCCGCGCACCTCGTCGGGCGTCCACAGCTGAATTAGCGTTTCCCTGATGTAGACGCTGAACATATCGGTGGCGCCAAGGAAGACCAGCGCCACGATCGACAGCCAGGTGATGGTGGAAAGGCCGAACAGCACGGTGAAGGCGCCGAACGAGGCGGCGGCGACCAGCATGATCATGCCCGCGTGGTTGCGAAGCGGATGCCCGGCCAGCCAGATGGCGACGCAAATGGCGCCGATGCTGGGCGCCGAGCGCAGCAGGCCGAGGCCCCAGGGGCCGAGCTGGAGGATGTCGCGCGCATAGACCGGCAGCAGCGCCGAGGCGCCGGACAGGAGCACGGCGAACAGATCGAGCGAGATGGCGCCGAGCACGATCTTCTCGCTCCAGATGTAGCTGAACCCGCCGAGCAGGTGCTGCATCGTCGGCTTTTCCGACTCGGTCCGCTGCGACGGCTTCGGGATGGTGAAGATCAGCAGCCCGGACACGAGCATCAGGACGGCCGCGGTTCCGTAGGCCGCTTCCGGCGACACGCCGTAGAGCAGGCCGCCGGCGACCGGTCCGACGATGGTCGCCGTCTGCCAGGCCGAAGAATTCCAGGCGATGGCGTTGGCGAAATCCTGAGGCGGCACCAGATTGGCGAACAGCGAGGCGGAGGCCGGACCGAAAAAGGCGCGGGCGACGCCGAACATGGCAAGCACGCAGAAGATCGGCAGCGGCCCGCTGATGCCGCGCAGCGTCAGGAACAGCAGCGCCAGCGCGCACATCGCCTCCACCACGACCGCCAGCGCCATGATCAGGCGGCGGCCGAAGCGATCAGCGACGACGCCGGTGACCAGCACCAGAAGCAGCGACGGCAGGAACTGGACGATGCCGACCAGGCCGAGATCGAGCGGGTCGCGGGTCAAATCGTACATCTGCCAGCCGACCGCGACGGACACGATCATGGTGGCGAATGTGGTGAGGAAACGCGCCGCCCAATAGCTCAGGAAGGACCGATGGCGGAACGCGGCATAGCGCTGGTCCGGCGATATCTGTTCTGCTGTCATGATTTAAGAGGCCCCGTTCGAATGGCATCAGCTGGCGGGGCACTTCCACGATGGGCGCTGGTCCGGCTGGCGGAACTTTTAGCTCAGTTCGCAGCGGATATGCGTCAAAATCAGTGCTGGATCAAGGAATTTTCAGCCTAAAGCGCGTCGCGACTTTTGAGCGAGATGCATTAGCGCTACTGCGTCATGAGTTTCTGGCCGAACGCGGCAATCGTTGACGTTGGCGCTGCCCCTCACTGTCCTGCCGGACATCTCTCCCCGTATAGTGACGGGGAGAGCGGGCTGGCCGCGACGCCGGCATTCTTCCCGCAACGCTGGAGATTGGCG
>NZ_RZTF01000206.1:10494-11421 GCF_004023175.1 Mesorhizobium sp. M7A.F.Ca.MR.362.00.0.0 | reverse complement strand
CGGTTTTACCAATGGATGGTGCAGCGATAGCCTTCGAGCTGGCCGGCCTCGGCCAGCAGGTAGGAGCCGACCGACAGGGCTCCGAGCGCATTGCCGCGCCGGCCCCAGCTGCGCAAAGCCGCCAGCACCTTGCTCTTGCCGGGAAATTCCGTCGTCAGCCCGACCGAGACGAAGAGGATGTCGACCGGCGGCAGGTCGGCAACGGCATAGTCGATCTTGAGCGGCAGGCCATTGGAGGCCATCACCGGATCGCCGTCGGCCGACACCGTCGTCCAGCCGTAGAAGTCGCGGCCAAGCAACCGGTTCGCCGACCGGAACGTATCGATCGCGGCAGCCAGCGAGAACATGGAGAACTTGTCGACCAGCAGGAAAGCGAACTGCCGCCCGCCTTGAACGGGGTCAGTCATGACCGGCCGTTCTGAGGGAACACTGGGGTTCGGCAAAGCTGCGGCTTTCTGGCGGGTCAGAAGGACGGCCGTTTCAATCCGGCCGCTAGGTAGGCCGAGGCTAACGTATTGGCCATCAGCATGGCAATGGTCATCGGCCCGACACCGCCGGGAACCGGCGTGATGGCGCCGGCGGCCTTAGCCGCTTCGGCATAGGCGACATCGCCGACGAGGCGGGACTTGCCCTCGCCTTTTTCCGGCGCCGGAATGCGGTTGATGCCGACATCGATGACGGTGGCGCCGGGCTTCACCCAATCACCCCTGATCATCTCCGGCCTGCCGACGGCCGCGACAAGGATATCGGCGGTGCGGGCCAAGGCGGGCAGATCCCTGGTGCGGCTGTGGGCGATGGTGACGGTGCAGTTGGCGGCAAGCAGCAGGTTGGCCATCGGCTTGCCGACGATGTTGGAGCGGCCGACGACGACGGCGTTGAGGCCGGACAGATCCTTGCCGCGCACCCGCTCGATCAGAAGCATAGAGC
>NZ_RZTF01000206.1:0-10484 GCF_004023175.1 Mesorhizobium sp. M7A.F.Ca.MR.362.00.0.0 | reverse complement strand
GGCGTGCAAGGCACGAAGGCTGTCTCGAGTTCACCGGTGCCGAGCTTGCCGACATTGATGAAATGGAAGCCGTCGACATCCTTTTCCGGCGCGATGGTCTGGATGATCTTGCCGGCGTCGATATGGGCCGGCAGCGGAAGCTGCACGAGGATGCCGTTGATGGCCGGATCGGCGTTGAGATCGCCGATGATCTTCAGCAACGCCGGTTCCGAGGTTTCGGCCGGCAGCGTGTGCTGGACGGAATGAAAGCCGCATTCCTTGGCGGTGCGCGACTTGGACGCGACATAGACCTGGCTGGCCGGGTCCTCGCCGACGATAACCACGGCAAGACCCGGCTTGGCCTGGCCCTTGGCGACAAGCTCAGCCGTCAGGGTCTTGACCGACCCCACAACGTCGCCGGCAACGCTCTTGCCATCAATCACTTCGGCCATGGACTACCCTCAACACCAGAATGCCCAAGCGCGTCGCTTGCGGAAGCGACGCGCTTTTCGATCTTTCACAGCGTGGCATTTTCACGAAAATTCCAACATGCAATCCCGCCAAAGCGCCGTCCCATGCCGTTTACGCGAAACCGGCATGTTTTTGTACGGCACAGCGCAGATTTTTGTGGCTCAGAAGTAGCGACGCCGCACGCGGCTCTCGGTCAGTTCGCGAACCGCTTCGCGGAATTCGCGCAGGCTGGCGCGGATTTCCTCGATTGGCGCTTGCTGCTCGGCATCCTCCGCGGCCCGCGACGGCTCCGCCGATCGCTGATGAGGCTGAGCCGCCTGCTGCTGCGGGAGGGACGGCTGTGGATAGGACTCGGAAGCAGGCTGAGCCGGATCGGGCTGCAGCCCGGCATTGGCGGCCGGCATCGATTGCGGATAGGGATAGGCCGGCGGCTGTGCGTAGCCCAATGGCTGCGCGTAGGGATAGAGCTGCGGCCCGGAATATGGCCGCTGCTGCACCATGGGAGGCGGCAGTGGCGGCTGCGCCGTCTGCTGCGGATGGCCGCCGGGCTGGAAAGGCCGCGACGGGTATGCTGCCGCGGCCGCCTGCCGAGGCTCGAAGGCCGGCGCCGATTGGGGGTAAGCGGAGTATTGCGGATCCTGCATCGGCTTCGCGTTTTCGGCAGAGGCCCATTCAACGGTATCGAACGGCTCCTCCCGGGACGGCCTGCGTGAGACGGACTTGTGCAGCCCCGACAGCGCCTCGACAGCAAGGCACCGATCCGGCCGGAACCTTCGGCCGGCGAGACCTCGGCTTGCTGGACAGGCGATGGCGCGCCAGGCGGTGGTGATGCAGGCGGGGGTGTCGATGGCTGCGGCGCTGGTGGTTGTGGCGGCGCCGGCGGCGGCGCTGACCGATATGCCTTGTCTTCGTAAGGCGTCCGGTGTTCGTCCGTGCCATGGTCGCGACGCGAGCGCGAATTGGCAGTGTCACGCAGGCTCTCATAGGCGCCACGCATGGCTCCGAGGCCAATGCCGGAGGCGAAACCCAGCAACAGGCCGGCGAGCGCGACCACGACCCGCGACGGCCCGTTCGGCTCGAGCGGCGCGAAGGCCTTCGAGATCACATTGATGTTGGCTGTGTTGATGTCCTTCTGCTCGCCGGTCTCCTTGGCGCGCAGCAGATACTGTTCGTAGACGGAACGCTTGGCGGTGGCCTCGCGCTCCAGTTCGCGCATCGACACCAGGTCGCTGTTGACGTCGCCGCTGCGGACCTTCAGCTGCGCCAGGCGAGAGGCAAGATCCTGTTCGAGCTGGACCGCGCGCTTGAGGTCGACCTGCAGCGACGAGCCGATGCGGCGCAGCTCCGAGGCGATGCGGTCGCGTGCGCCGGCAATCTGGGCATTGAGCGCCTGGAGTTCGGGATGACGCGGGCCGAACCGAATGGCGGCGCGGTCAGCCTCCTGCTTGAGCGATGCATATTGCGAACGCAGATCGCTCATCGAGTTGGAGTTGATCTCCTCCGGCAAGGTACCGGTGAGAACCGAATTGACGTCGACCGAACGCGCCGAGGCCGCCCGGGCATTCAGCTCCAGCGTGCGGGCGCGGGCAACCGACAGCTGCTCGTTGAGTTTCAGCATTTCGTCGTCGCTGATGAGGTGGCCCTGCGCATCGACGAGATCATGGGTAGCCCTGAAATCCTCGACCTTGCGCTCGGCCGCCTCGACCCCTTTGCGCAACTCGTCAAGCCTGGCCGTCAGTTCGTCGGTGGCGCGGCCTGCCGTGTCCGACTGTATCTGGCCGAAGGTCTGCAGGAAGACATCCGTCATCGTGTTGGCGATGAGGGCCGATTTCTCGCCATTCTGCGTGGTGGCGCTGACGGTGATGACGAAGGTCTTGCCGCCGCGCTCGACCGAAAGGCTCTCGGCCAGATTGCCGACAGCAAGCGCGCGGCGGCGGCTGTCGTCGACACCCCCCGGCCCATCATTGCGGGACAGGACGGAGCGGATGAGCGACATGACGCTGAGGCCGCCGCCGCCTTGCCCATTGAATTCGGGGTCGTTGACCAGATTGAGCTTGTCGACGACCTTGTTGAGAACGGTGCCTGAGGTCAGCACCCGAACCTGGTTCTCGACGATGGCCAGCGTGGCGTCGGAAGCGACGACCGACTGGGTGAGGTCACGATCGGTGAGCTTCAGGTCGCGCGGGTCGACGATCAGTTCGGTGGTGGCTTCATATTTCTTCGGCGTCGACAGCGCGATGGTGACGCCGAGCGCAGCGCCCAGTAGTGTCGTCGTCACGATCAGCAGCTTCGACTTGCCGACACCACGCACGACCTGCATCGGATCGATCAGCGGCTTCCACTGCTGACTGTCCGTGCCGTCGTTTCGGGGTAACGACGCGTCGCCTGCAGCGTAAGGTTCCGATGCACGATCGGCGCGACGGGCGCCAGCGGTTTCGGCGGCACCAGACTGTGTCCGTGGCGTGGTTTGCGCGCGGTAAGCTTGCTCATGATCCCCGTCGGTCGCGGCCGGATCCGACAGTTTCGGGTTGCGCGCCTCGCGCTGCGAACGGGCGAGGCGATGACGCGTGGCGGCATCCTCGCGCCATGACGGGTCTGCCCGGTCGCCTATCGAGACCAGGGACGCGTCGGGTTCGTCGCCGCGCACAGCCTGGCCAAGCGCCAGCAATGAGCGCTCGCGCTTCCAGTCCTCGCGGTTTTCCCTGTCGACCATCGTCTGGAACTTTACCTTTGGCGACCTGCAAACGGCGCTTGGCCATTCGTTAAGCCACGCTAAACAGGCATGGAAAACAAAAGGTTAATTTTCCCGCACCGAAGCGTCGGTTTCTCGCTTCGGTTGCATCTATTTTCGACACAGGCTCAGCCTCCAGAACGGCACGTTAAGTTTTCCCGCCTAGGCTCTCCTTGAGAAATGACGCAGGCCAGTGACATACCGCAAAGGCGGCCCCTCGCCCGGATCGGCAGCTTTTTGGCCGAACGACGGGGGCTGCTTCGCGACTATTTCTCGGCGATCAGCGGCGCCGGCGGGCGACTGGTGTTTTCGCTGGCCTATTTCATCGCGCTGGCCAACACGCTGTCCATTTCCGAATTCGGCATGTTCGCCACCGCTTCGGCGGCCGGTGTCATGCTGTCGCGCATCCTCGCCTTCGGGTTCATCTCGGCGCTCTACCGCACCGCCACCATCCGCCCCAATCTGATCGGCACCTTTTCCGCCGGCTTCCTGCTGCTCGGCGTGCTGTCGCTGCCGCTGCTGGCCGCGGCCTCGTTCGGCGTCTACCTGCTTTTCTTCGCCGACACCGTGCCGCTGTCGGTGTTTGCGGCAATCGTCTTTGCCGAAGCGCTGCTGTGGCGGCCGGTCGAGGTGGCGCTGATCGTCAACAATGGCCTGGGCAAATTCGGCCGCGCCGCGCTGCTGGCTATCCTGGCGACCGCGTTGCGGGCGCTTGGCGCGGTGCTGTTTATGTTCTCTGCGCATCACAGCGTCTGGATATGGTCGTGGTTCTATATCGGCGCCAATGCCGCCTCGCTGCTGATTGCCTTCGGCTTCTTCTACCCCCGCCAGCGGTTGCGGCTGCGCATCGAGCTCTATCTCAGGCGATTGGCCGATTCTGTCTACGTGGCCGGCGCCGAAGTGCTGTTCTACCTGCAGATGGAGTTCGACAAGCTGCTGGTGCTGGCGATCGGCGGCCCGCATCTGGCTGGCATCTACGCCATCATTATGCGGCTGGTAGACCTGACCGCCATTCCGATCCGCACCTTCTCGATGATGCTGGTGCAGCGCATGATGCGCGCACCGGAACTGTTGTCACGGCTGGCGGTCAAGAGCGGCATCGAAGGCGGTGTGTTCGCGGTCTCCACGGCAGCGCTGCTGACGCTTGGCATCGTGCTGCATTTCTTCCCCAATGCGCTCGGCAAGAATGTCGCCGAGGCCGCGCCGCTGGTCGTGCTGGCGATCTGCGTGCCTGGCTTGCGCAATCTGGTCGAATATCAGGCCGAGCTTTTGTTCGCGCGCGGCCAGACGCTGGTGCGGGCGCTCAATCTCGGTCTGCTCGCCGCACTGAAGGCGCTGCTTTTGACCTATGTGCTGACGACCATCCTCGACACGCCGAACCTGGTGCTGTCGCTCAATGTCGTCTTCCTGCTTTTGTATCTCGTCTCGACGCTGCTCACCTATTCGGCGATGCGTAAACCGGCAAAGCCCATCTAATCCAGCCCGGTCAAACGGCGGATACGGCCGATATCGGTGCCGATGAAGGATTGCATGCCGATCGCCACCTGCTCCGGCGCCATGGCGGCAACGAAGCGGCGGAACTCGTCGTCCGACAGCGCCTCGCCGGTCCAGTGCACCCGGCAGAACTCCTCCGAACCGTGGAAGTGGCCGGCACCCTGTAGCAAATCGTCGACATAGCGGCCGTAGATCATGCATTCGGAGAATTTGCGCGCCGAGCCGACGACCTCGACCCAGTTGCGACCATGGACCTTCTCGATCTCGCCGCACATGGCCAGCACGGTGTCGCGCCGCCAGGCGATCAGCGTCGAGATGTAGTCGTGGACCGATGTCCGGGACGGATCGATGCCGAGTGCCGACCCCGCGTTGCGCGACCAGATGCGATGCTCCTCATGACCTTCGTCCGCCAGCACGCCGTCGCGGCGGAACAGCCGCGCCTTGCCGTCGCGCCAGAAGGCGGCGCAGTCGAAAGGTTTGAGGAAGGCAACATCGGAATCGCAGAAGATCAGCACATCTTGAGATGCATGCGCCGAGATGGCGATGCGACGCAATTGCTGCACGTGCCAGCCACGCAGCGGCTGGGTCTTCAGGCTGAGCCAGACGCGCCGGCGAAACAGGCTGAGCGGATCGTCAAATGCGTGCAGCCAGCGCGGCAGCAATTCACGCTCGTCGACGACCGTGCGGCGGCCGGTTTCCAATTGGCGAAACAGCCTGACGTCGCGATGTTCGACCAGGATGTAATGGTGCGCCGCGCCCGAAACGTGGCGATCAAGTGTCTCGCACAGCAGGCGGCAGCGCTCGAAGTCGGGCGCGTAGCTTGCCGTCACGATGGCCGCCGTCGGTGTCTGCCGCAGCGGGCCTGGCTCGACAGCGGTGCCTGGCACGAACCTGCTGTTCACTTGACATCCTCCGCGGCTTCGGGCGCAAGCGAGAATTTCTGCCTGACGACGCGCAGCAGGAACAGTGGGTTGCCGACCACATAACGGCGCCACAGGCGGCTCGGTTCGACAGCCAACCGGAACAGCCATTCGAGCCGCAGCCGGCGCATCCACAAGGGCGCGCGGGGCACCGCGCCGCTCAGGAAATCAAGCAACGCGCCGACGGCGATCGGCAGCGTGCAGTGGCGCGCGTCGATGTGGCGTTCGATCCACAATTCCTGGCGCGGCACGCCCATGGCGACGAGCAGCACGTCGGGCCGAAGCGCGGCGATCCGGTCGACGATTTCCTGCTCCTGCGAAGCAGGGAAATAGCCGTCATGGATCACCACGAATTTGTGCTGCACCGCCAAGGCGGCCAGCTTGACCGAAGCCGCTTCGGCATTGACACGCGTCGCGCCGAGCAGCCCAACGGTCAGCGGCGTCGTCGAGGCCTGCAGGAAGGCCGGGACGAAATCGGTGCCGTTGAGATTGTCGGGAAACGGCGCCCCGTAGAGGAGTCTCGCCGCCAGATCGATGCCGATGCCGTCGGGCAGGATGAGGAAATCATCGAGTGCCCCGGCGAACACCGGGTCGGTATAGGCGATGTTGGCGTTGTGGGCGTTGAGGAAACTGACCTTGGTGAAGCGCCGCTCGGCAATCAACCGGTTCAGCAGGGCGATGGCATCGTTCCAGCGGACCGCAACCACCGGGATGCCAAGGATCGTCTTCAGCTTGTCGAGCCCGAACGCGGCGCGGGCGGAATGCATGTTCATGCAAACGCCTCCTGCCTGGCAGGCTCAAGCTCTTCGAGGCCGAGCCGGATGGCAGCGTCGAGCGCCTTGACCTGCGAGCCCCGGAACGCGCTGCCGTCGACGTCGCGGATGTCGGCCGCCGCAGCCTCGAGAGCCCTGGCGAAGGCGACGGGATCGTCGGTGACGAAGCAATTGGCTGGACGATGGTCGATGCCGCGCAGCGAACGGCTGGTGGCGACCGAAGGCAGGCCGAGTTCGAAGGTTTCGATGGTCTTCAACTGGACGCCGCTGCCCGCGGTGCTGATCAACGGGATGACGGCTGCACCGCGCACGAAAGCCTGCGCGTCGGGCACGCGGCCGACAAATTCGACACCGGGATGCTTCGAGGCGACGCCCGAAGGCATGTGGCCTGCGATGCGGATGCGGAAATCGGGCCGCAGATGCGGCACGACCTTGCCCAGGAACCAGTCGAGGCCGATGCGGTTCGGCTGCCAGGTCCAGGTGCCGATCAGGGCGGCGTCGCAGTCGATGCGGCGAGGGCCTTTCAGGGTTGGCGCCTGGGCACCGGTCACCAGCGGCAGCACCGCCGAGCGGTTGTCGGAGGCGACACCTAGTGCGGCGCGGTCTTCCTCGGCCAGGGTGAAGACGAAGCGCGCCCGGCGGCAGAGACGCTCTTCGACGGCCTTGAGCAACCTCGCCTCGCGGCGGAACAGCAGGCGCTGGAAGAGGCTGTCGGCGGCAGCGGCATTCTCCCGCGCCGAAAGATGCTCGACATTGTGGGCAACGAAGATCGAAGGCCGCTCGGTGAACAGCTTTTCGAAGGCGCCGGCGAACTGCACGGAATTCAGCACGTAGCCGTCAACCGGTCCAGCTTGCTCGATGGCAGCGAGAACATAGCTGTCGGACACGGCGCGCAGCTTGACCGAGGCGAAGGTGAGGCCCGAAAGCAGCGCCTTGCCGACCCAGGCCAGCTTCTGCCGCGCGGAGGCATTGTCCGTGCGCACGTCGATGGCACCCAGCACCACGGTGTTTTCGGGGTCGGCCGCGGGTTTCCCGGGCCAGGTGAAACCAATGACGGTTACGCGCACGCCAGCGCGCCGCAGGGCGGCGATGATCGCAGCGTTTGCGATCTCGTAGCCCGAGGCGAGAGCACCGTCGGGCACGATCGATGTGGCGAACAGCAGATGCATCTCACCTATCCAGTGGTGTAGCCGGTAGCAAAGCGCGGTGAACCCTTGATTAAGCGAGCACATTCGGCGGCCGAAAGGCTCTGCTTGCAGGCGTTCTCCGTGCAAGGTGATTAACGAAACCTTATCAACCGTGGTGCTACCAGAGCCCAACTCACCATGTGGCTGGACACGGATGATCCCTTTGCCATCGGACGGTTCGGTATCGGTCGCGGGACGCACGCCGCGGCTTGACGTCGAGGCCGTCGAAGCCGTCGTCACCTTGCCGACCTTCAAGCGTCCCGAGCAGGTACTGCAAACGCTCGCGTCGCTGCGCGCGCAGCAAACCGGCAGGCGCTTTGCCGTGATCGTCATGGAGAACGAAGCCGAGGCGCGGGCCGGCGCCAAGGCAGCGCTGCCGCTGTTCGAGCGCGGCGAGATGCCGGGCCTGGTGATCATCGCGCATGAGCGCGGCAATTGCAGCGCCTACAATGCCGGCTGGCAGACGGCGATCCTGCAATTCCCGAACTTCAGGCATCTGCTGGTCATCGACGATGACGAGATCGCCGATCCGCAGTGGCTGGAACGGATGTGCCGGGCTGCCGAAACGCTCAGTGCCGATATTGTCGGCGGCCCGCAGGTGCCCGTGTTTGCCGACCCCGCCCATGCGCGATGGGCCGAGCATCCGGTGTTCGCGCCGCCCTACCGGGAGACAAAGCGGGTGCCGGCGCTCTATTCGTCCGGCAATCTTCTGGTCGGGCGCAACGTGCTGATCGCCATGGGTCCACCCTTTCTCGATCTCAGATTCAACTTCATGGGCGGCGGCGATTCCGATTTTCTCAGCCGGTCGGCGCAAAAGGGCTTTGTGCTGGGCTGGTGCGCCGAGGCCAAGGTGCATGAAACCGTCCCGGCCCGGCGTATCGAAGCCGACTGGATCCGTGCCCGCAGCCTGCGCAATGGCGTGATCTCGACACTGGTCGAAAAAAAGAAGCGCGCCGGCACACCGCTGGCCGGCGCCAAGGTGTTGCTGAAGAGCCTGGCACTGCTTGCCGCCTCGCCGCTTCGCGGCCTGATCCGGCTGGCGCGGACCGGATCGCCTGATATCGCCATCTACCCCGTCCATGTGGCGCTGGGCCGCGTGCTGGCCGAATTCGGATATGCCAATGAGCAATACCGCCAGCCTGAGAAAAACTGAGCGCGCGCCGCTCAGCGCCGCGTTCACGCGCGAAGGCGTGGCGACCGCCATTGCCGCGCTGCTGTTCACCGTCATCATGGTGTCCTTCCGGCCGTTCCAGCCGGGCGGCGCAGAACTCGCCGGTCAAGGCGGCGACATCGTCAACCAGCTTGGCTTCGGTTCGCTCGGCGCCATGTCGATCTTCTCGCTGATGGCCTTTGCCGATCCGCGTGTGGTGCGCTCGCTGCTCAGCCCGTCCTGGATGCTGATGCTGGGCTTCTTTTTCCTCTCGGTGATCCTGTCGACCGATCCGCCTTCGGCCATGCGCGCCGCCTCCTTCACCCTGATCGGCATCCTGACAATGGCGACGATCCTGGTGCTGCCGCGCGACGCCGAAGCCTTCTCGAAGGTGATCATCTTCACCGCCGTCGTGGTCATGGGCCTTTCCTATCTCGGCCTCATCGTTTTTCCGCACGAGGCGATGCACACCGCCGACTCGCAGGAGCCTGAGCATGCCGGCCTGTGGCGCGGCGTGTTCACCCACAAGAACATCGCCGGGCCGATCATGGCCTGCCTCAGCTTCGCAGGCCTCTATCTCTACCGGCGCGGACAGCGCTATTGGGGCGCCGGGATCTTCTTCGCAGCGATGATCTTCATGCTGCACACCGGCTCCAAGACGACCGCCGGCCTGGTGCCGTTCTCGATCCTGATCGTGATGTTCCCGAGCCTGATCGGCATGCGGCTCGGCACGCCAATCCTGTTTGCGCTGGCGATCGTCGCGACAGCGGTCGGCACGCTGGGCATCGTATTCCTGCCGCCGATAAAACATCTCGCGGCGATCTATTTCCCGGACATGACCTATACGGGCCGCACGACGCTGTGGGAGTTCGCCGGCAGCATGCTCGCGAAGAAGCCATGGACCGGTTACGGCTATGAGAGCTTCTGGGGCACGCCCTTGCTGCTCAACCAGGACCAGCCCTTCGACCGGCCGTGGGACATCAGGACCATCGTGCACGGCCATGACGGCTATCTCGACATCGCCGTTTTGATGGGCATTCCGGCACTCTGCGTGGCGGTCTACACTTTCCTCATCGCGCCGCTGCGCGACTACATGCGCATTCCGTTGCGCAGGGAAAACATTTTTCTCGGTGACTTCTTCATGATGGTGGTGCTGTTCACGGCGCTGAACGCTTTTCTCGAAAGCTTCTTCTTCCATCGCGGCGACCCGGTCTGGCTGTTCTTCGTGCTCGGCGTATTTGGCCTCAGGCAAGTCTCGCTGCGGCCGATGGCAGTGCGCGATCCCGATCGCGGCTCGCGATCCTGACAGGGCTTCCCCAGGGAAGCGCTAGCGTCTATGTGAAAGCCTTCCTTCGGAGGGCTTTTGATGACGATCAGGCTTGTTCTCGCCGGCTGCGGCAATATGGGTTACGCCATGCTCTCAGGCTGGCTGAAATCCGGTAAGCTTGCGCCATCGGCGGTTTTCGTGGTCGAGCCCAATGCCGATCTGCGCAATCGCGCGGCCACGCTGGGCTGCGCGACATCAGCCGATGCCGGCAGCATCCCGGCCGATGCCGTGCCCGATCTCGTCGTCATCGCGGTGAAGCCGCAGGTGATCCGCGATGTCACCTCCGCCTACAAGCGTTTCGGCGATGGCCGCACCACCTTCGTCAGCATCGCCGCCGGCACGCCGGCCAGCACCTTCGAGGAAATCCTCGGCAACCGCGCGCCGATCGTGCGCTGCATGCCCAACACGCCGGCAGCAATCGGCAAGGGCATGATGGTGGTGTTCTCCAACAG
>NZ_RZTF01000205.1:2600-11451 GCF_004023175.1 Mesorhizobium sp. M7A.F.Ca.MR.362.00.0.0 | reverse complement strand
GTTCGCTTCCGCCATGCCGTCCCCACCCCGAAAACCAAGGCCGAACCCTCCTCCGCGGTTCGTCGGCAAAATGTGCCCGAGAAGCATTAAGGATCCGCTAACCTTAACGGTCAGTTAGCTTCATTCCGCCCGGTTGTCGGCGGGGTCGAACCCGCTATATAAGCAACGGCAGGGGTATTGCTGATGCTTGGACGGATTGTGCCTTTTTTCATGGGGCTGGCGCTGCTTTTCGGCGGCGGTTGCTCGCGCAGTTATGACGGCACGGTCGTCATCCCGAGACCGCTCGATGTCCGGCGCATCTGGGATCGGCCGCCACCGAATGTCGACTACGGCCAATCCGAGGTCGAAAACGGCGCTTTTCCGGTGGCGCCGCAGCCGCCCCGGCGTTTTTCCGAGCGCAAGGTCAGCCATGCCGCACCGAAACGGCACCAGACGAGGTTGCCTGCGTCGGCGTCCCTATCGGCGCCGGCGAAGTCGCTGACCTGCAGGAACATCAGCGAGCCTGGCAAGAGAGCTCGCATGGTCTGCGATTAGATTGGAGCTTGGTCCTAAAAGCGGGATTCGGTCAAACAAACACGATCCGCGGATAGCTCGGCGAACGGGCTTTCACAGGGAAGCAGCGCCTTTTTTCGGCTCCTTCGCTCCGAGCTTGTCGAGTGCAAGACGAACCTGACGCAGATCTTCCTGCCAACCGTCATCGTCGTCCATTGGACCCTCCGAGGCAGCCCGCTGCAACCCACGCGCCTCGGATTCGATCTCGCGCAGTTCGGCGATTTTCTGTTCGGTGGTCAGCGAGTCGTCTTCGACGATCTCCAGCACCCGCATTTCCCTGAACGTAGCCATGGCGTTCCTCCCGGCTGATGTCGATCACAACGCCGTGAGCGCCCCTCTGTTCCAGACGGATCGCGCAGCCGCATAGCAGCAGGCACGCCGCCGCCGGTGATCGCAAATCGGGGAAGACCGGCGATCATTCGGCCGGGAAAAATGCCGGGCCGACCAAGCGCACCGGCCGCTCGCCGGCCTCGATCGAAAGGTGCTGGGCGGCACCTGGGGCTTCGGCATCGATCCCGGGGACGGCCGCAACCGTGCCGAGATCCGGCTTCGCCGTCGGCAACGGAATAATGGCGTTGCGCATGTTGGCGGGCGTCACGGTCCTGGCTCGCAGTTCGGTGACCCGCTGGTAGTAGCGCTTGACGTCGCATGCCTTGAAATTCGCATCATCGCGATATCTGAAGGCTGCCGGCAGCTCGGTATAGGGTTTGCGCGTGTCGAGCGCGGTCATCTGGTCGGTTTCGAGGCTGGCGTCGTTCAACGTGTAGAGGTCGACGCCGGGGTCATCGCAGATGTAACGGCATTGATCGACCGTCTCCTTCAGATCGCCGCTGGCGGCGAATTGCGACTTTGGCGCCGGGAAGAAATATCCGTCCGACAGACGCACGCAAAACAGCATCGCATTGCCGGCGAACGTGGTGCTCGCCGATTGGGTGCTGGGCGCGGCGCGCACAGGCCGTTGCTTTGCCGCGAAGGCGCACAGCCAAGCGCGACGAGGCGCGCCTGCAGGCCCGCTGTGTCGCGGCCCGAATTCCCAGCGGCAGCAATCCGGCGCTGCACATCCGAGCGGCTCCTGGCGAGATCGGCGCAAGCGTTGAAGAGACCACCAAGCGAACTCTTCGCCGTGCACTGGCGCTGTCTCTCGATAGTCTGGATGGCTGCAAGTTGCCGGCGCAACTGGGCAAGCTCCGGGCTCGCCCCGCCGCTGCGGCCAGCCGAAAGCAACTGGCTTCTGATCGCGCCGCATCTGTCCGCGTAGGACGAAAGCGTACCGAACAAAACTGCCGCCAGCGAAATAAATGCGATCACCATGGAAGGCCAGAAACGGATCATCGGGACAACTGGTCCTTTTTGCGGAGAACCTGGAATTTAGAGTCCATGACTTCAGCAATCTTCGGCTACATGAGTAATTCCTAATAATCTAACGAATTTCGACATGAATGACCTATTGTCTATTGTACTACGTCACCTCATGTAAATTCGATATTACATTTTTATTTCAAGATTGAGACGAACCTCGAAAGAAAGCGCAAGCCTGACCATCGCCGAGGACCTGCAGCGCAACGGACCGAGATCAATGCGCCATTATCGCCAGGGGTTCGAAACCTTTGTCGGGCCTTCCGCGTTGAAGGACCAAAGGGAGAACGCAGATGTCGATCCACTTCACCGTCTCCGACCTGACAAGAAACCTGTTTCACTCGCTGGGGCTGGACCAGCGCGCGCCAAGGCCACTCAATCCCGAGCAAAGCCTGTTGCTGGAATGCTATCTGGCCGGCCAGGTTCCTGAATCAGCCTGGAGCGACTACGTCTTCGAGACGCCCGATCTTGCCCGGCATGCCGAGGCCAGGCGCAGTCACCACTGACCCGACAACGAGGCTTACTTGGGAGAGGCGAATTGCAACGTAAACACGTTGCCAGCGATCCCTTGCGCCAGCTTCGCCGAGAAAGTCAGGGGCAGGCAATCCTGCAGGGCCGCTGTCGCGGCATCGACAAACGTTTTCTTCGATTTGGCATCACCATCCACTTTAATGGCCGTCGGCCTCGGCGGGCCGATCAGCGTGCCGTCCCGCTTGAAGCTGAAGCTCAAGGTGACGCTGGCGGTCCCGGCGTCCGCCGGCGGTGTCCAGCATGCCTGGATCGCTGCCCCGACATCGTCCATCGTGTTGAGTTCGGCTGCACTCGAAGCATGGACAGCGGCCGCCAGCATCACGCCCGCAACCGCAATCCGTCTCGCAACGCTTTTCATCGCCAGCCCTCGTCTCATGCCTGACCGACAATCCATGCCGGACTGCCAAAATGGATGGTAGGGCCAACGGCGGCAATGACAATATCTCTCGACAAAAGTTGACGCCAAAAAAGCGACACTGGACGAGGCCTGCGTGCCAGATCGCACTTGGCGATGGCGTGCGAACAGCAAAAAGGCCGGCATTGCGCCGACCTTTCCTATCGCTACGACGTTCTGCGCCAGTACATCCGTGGTCGCGGGCCGAAAGCGAATTGCCTGCAGTAGACAGGGCTTTGGTTAACGAATCCTTAACCTCAGGCCTTGGCCTGCGACTTCACATGGGCGATGTAGCCGCGCACATCGCCGGCCGGCTCGCTATAGGCCTTGCCGAGCGTCTTCTCGATCGCCGCCACATAGTCCTTCGCCCACTTGGGCAAAGCATAATCGACGACGGCCAGGAATTCGAGCGTCGCCGCCAAGCGGATATCGGCGATCGAAGGATGCTTGCCGCCGATGAACGGCTTGCCGTCCCTGAAGAAGCTGTGAAACACTTCGAGCGGCTCGGCGATCGCCGCCATCGCCGCCTTCTGGGCCTCCGACTTCCTGTCGGGGTGCGCGTCGCTGTGGCCGACCTCGCCGGCATATTGTGGGAAGCCGAGCGCCGGATAGGTGGCGCGTGCCACATAGGGGTAGAGCGTGCCGATCAGGTAGAACATGGCACTGTCGACCATCGCCCGCTTGGCCGGCGCCTTCGGATAGAATTTCTCCAGCCCGTGCTTGTTGGCGAGATACTGCATGATGGCGCAGCTTCCCACAACACGCCTCTAGGGAGGCCCTTGTCCTCGATCATCGGTGTCAAATGGGCGGGATTTCGCGCCATGAACTCCGGCGAACGGGTGTGGCCCCAGGCATCGGTCTCGGCATGGTCGAAACCGGCCGCGCGCGCAAACACCCGCACGGTCATGTTGTTGACGCTGGGCTTCAGCATGCTGAGCTTCAACGCCGGCTTCTTGGCCGGCTTGGCCTTGGGCGCGGCTTTTGCCGTAGCCTTCATCGCAGGCTTGGCGGCCGCCTTGGCTTTTGGCTTTGCCGCAGCTTTCGCCGCGGATTTCCCGGCAGTCTTCGTCGCTGTCTTGGCCATCTTGTTCCTCCCTCTGGTCTGTTCAGTATGGGTTCTTCGGCGCCCGATCGTCCGACAAGGTGGCGCGGGAACGCTCGACGAGCGCCTGGATCGCATCGGCGAGATGCACTTCGGCGATGTTGTAGTCGCCGCGCGCGACCCGCAGCCTGTGCGCTTCCATCAGCACATCGGCGTGGGTGAAGCCCGCTGGCGGTTCGAAGCGGTAGGACGCCAGTTCGATCAGCAGGCCGAGCGGATCCTCGAAATAGATCGAATCCATGAAACCGCGATCCTTGACGCCGCTGTGCTTGATGCCGCGCTCGTCAAGCCGGGAGACCGCCTGCAGGAAGGTGACGCGCGACACCGAAAAGGCGATGTGGTGGACACAGCCCGGATCGGTCGGCGTGCGCCGTTTCTCCGGTGTGCGGCTCTCGTCGGTGAAGATGGTGATCAGCCGGCCGTCGCCGGGATCGAAATAGAGATGGCTTTCCCTCGGCTTGTCGAGGTTGGGCTGTTCGAAGATGAACGGCATGCCGAGCACGCCTTCCCAGAAATCGATAGAGGTCTGGCGCCCGGCGCCGACCAGCGTGATGTGATGAACGCCCTGCGACTGCAGCTTCTGCATTGGCATTCCTCCCCCACGGCATCAACTGGTCGGCGAATCTGCCCGGCATTCGGCGTTCTGTGCGCCGCTGGAACCGTGCTTCAGGATCCGTGACGTGATGCTAATGCAAACAGCCCCGCGGCGCCAGAAGCGACGAACGCAGCGACGCAACGGATAAGCCGAATGATCGAGAGTGCGCCGTCCGCATTTCCGATGCCGGACATCGGAAGGGCGTACACGCTACGCTTTTGGAGGCTGAGGGTCGACGATCCGGCCGACGGCCGACCGAATTGAGGTACCGACTTACGAGCCGCTGCTGTTGACCGTAGTGCCGACGTTCGTGAAGATCCCGTTGAGCGAATTGCCCAGCGCCCCGGCGCCGGTGATGATCGCCAGCGCGATAAGAGCCGCGATCAAGCCATACTCGATCGCGGTCGCGCCCGACTCGTCCCAAGCGAAACGACAGGCTATTTTCTTCATGTCGACCTCCTACAGCTACTAAAGCGACAACTAATATATCGCCGTGAGTTGCGGGGGCGTTAAGGTTCTCGGTTTCGGGTCCGTTAACATTTGCCAGACGAATGAAATGAAGGCCAGTATCGAGGGTCGTCGACTTCAGAAACGAAATCGGCGGCATCCTGCAAATTTGTCGAAAAACTTGGTACGCCCAAGGGGAATCGAACCCCTGTTCCCGCCGTGAGAGGGCGGTGTCCTGACCGCTAGACGATGGGCGCGTTCAAGAACCGGCGATATAGGCTGAGCGCTGGGAAAAAGCAACTGGGCTTAGGCCGCTTTCCCTTGCCGAGGAAAAGCCGGCCGTCAGCCTATCGTTTTGGTTCGATCAGATCCCAGAGATTCCCATGCAGATCGGCGAAAACCGCCACCGTGCCATAGGGCTCGAAGCGCGGTGCTTCGCGGAATTCGACGCCCTTCTCCAGCATCGCCGCATGGTCGCGGGCAAAGTCGTCGGTTTCCAGGAACAGGAAGACACGCCCGCCGGTCTGGTTGCCGATGCTCTGCCTTTGCGCCTCGTCGGACGCTTCGGCCAGAAGCAGCCTGGCGCCCTGCCCGTTGGCCGGCGCGACCGTGATCCAGCGCTTGCCGCCGCCGAGATCGACATCTTCGACGAGCAGGAAGCCCAGCCGCTCGACATACCAGGCAATCGCCTCGTCATAATTGGCAACGACCAGGGCGACCGTGGCGATGCGGCGATGCTCGGCGAACCCGCTCATGCCTGAGGCTTGCTCATTGGCCTGCTGCCGTTCATCGTTGCGGCTCGGTCACGGTCACTTGTTGCGGATCGCAAAGCGGCCGATCAGGCGTCGCTCGGTGATGTCGTAGACGAAGATCGTGCGGCTGCCATCGGCAAGCTCGGCGTCGATCGAGACACGATTGCCGGACAGCGACTGGCTGACCACCGTGGCGCCGACCGGCAGCACGATGTCGCCGTTGACCGGTTCGCCGGCGGGTGTCTGGATATCGCCGGCCAGCGGCGGGTTCGCCGGCGGTGCATTGCGCGCTTTGTAGACAAGGGCGCCGATCACCACCATAAGGGCGAGGAACAGCAGGCCGAGATTGATCCCGACGAAGCGGACGAGTTTCCTGCGCACCTTTTCGACCTCGGGGTCGAGCGGCTTATCCTGGTCTTCTTCGGCGATCGGGCTGGCCATGGCAAAACAGTTCCGGAACGGTTTTTCAATGAGCGCTCATAGCGAAGAGGCCCCTGAATTGATAGAGGCGGAACCGACAGTGCTGGTGGCGGGCGCGGATGCGGCCGGCCTGCGCCTCGACCAGTGGCTGGCCGCAAGCCTTGGCCCGGACATGTCACGCAGCCGCGTGCAGATGCTGATCAGGCAGGGCGCGGTCTCGGTCGACGGCAAGCCCGTCGACGAGACCAAGCGCAAGATGGCGCCGGGCGAGAGCGTGTCGGTTACCATGCCGGAGCCGGAGCCGGCGGAGCCGCAGGGCGAGAACATCGCACTCGATGTACTCTATGAGGACGACGAACTGATCGCCATCAACAAGCCGGCCGGGCTTGTCGTGCACCCCGGAGCGGGCAACTGGACCGGCACACTGGTCAATGCGCTGATCCATCATTGCGGCGACAGCCTTTCAGGAATCGGGGGTGTGCGCCGGCCGGGCATCGTCCACCGCCTCGACAAGGAGACCAGCGGCGTCATGGTCGTCGCCAAGACCGACCGCGCCCACAAGTCACTGTCCGAGGCTTTCGCCGATCACGGCCTGACCGGCGACTTGGAGCGCGCCTATCTGGCGCTGGTCTGGGGCATACCGCAGAGGCCGACCGGAAGGGTCGACGCGCCGCTCGGCCGCGCCGCCGACCGCGTGCGCCGTGCCGTGGTGCCGGAAGGACGCGACGACGCCCGCCATGCGGTCACCCACTTTGCCGTGCAGGAGCGCTTCGGCGTCGATCAGCAGGAATTCGCCACCGCCAGCCTGGTCGAATGCCGGCTGGAGACCGGCCGCACCCACCAGATCCGTGTCCACATGGCGCATATCGGCCATCCGGTGGTCGGCGACCCCGATTATGGGCAGGCCTTCCGCACCAAGGCCAACCGGCTGCCCGAACCGCTGAAAAGCCAGGTCAAGGCATTTCCCCGGCAAGCTTTGCATGCCTGGCTCCTTGCATTTCGGCACCCCACTACCCATCTAACGATGAGGTTCGAAGCGCCTATACCGGGGGACATGGAGGAACTCGTAGGCGGTTTCCGCAAGCTCTGAACCTGCCATAGAAAAACCTGAGCGGCATTGTTCACTTCACCGTGACACACTGTTTCGTGTTGAACAAATGCCTGTCTTTTCTGGTTTTGTTCCTGTATAAGATCTGATGTCGCGGGCGAGCCTTTTGGTGCTCGCGTCACATGCCCGCCGCGTTTCGGGGGCATCACTCCAATAGAGAGGGGGCGCTATCATGGCCCAGTCACTACCCAGTATCCTTTCCGGCGAAGGCGGCCTCAGCCGCTACCTGGAAGAAATCCGCCGCTTTCCCATGCTGCAGCCGCAGGAAGAGTACATGCTCGCCAAGCGTTATGCCGAGCATGAAGACACCTCTGCTGCGCACAAGCTCGTCACCAGCCACCTCAGGCTCGTCGCCAAGATCGCCATGGGCTATCGCGGTTATGGCCTGCCGATCGGCGAAGTGATCTCGGAAGGCAATGTCGGCCTGATGCAGGCCGTCAAGAAATTCGAACCCGAGCGCGGCTTCCGCCTCGCGACCTACGCCATGTGGTGGATCAAGGCCTCGATCCAGGAGTACATCCTGCGCTCGTGGAGCCTGGTCAAGATGGGCACGACCGCCAACCAGAAGCGCCTGTTCTTCAACCTGCGCAAGGTGAAGGGCAAAATCCAGGCGCTCGACGACGGCGACTTGAAGCCCGACCAGATCACCGAGATCGCCACAAGGCTGAACGTTTCCGAAGCCGAAGTGGTGTCGATGAACCGCCGCCTGTCCGGCGACGCCTCGCTCAACGCCCCGATCCGGGCCAGCGAAGGCGAATCCGGCGAATGGCAGGACTGGCTGGTCGACGACCACGAAAGCCAGGAAGAGATGCTGATCGAGCAGGACGAGCTGGAAAACCGGCGCGGCATGCTGTCGGGCGCTCTTGCCGTGCTCAACGAGCGCGAGCGGCGCATCTTCGAGGCCCGTCGCCTCGCCGAAGAGCCGCTGACGCTGGAAGAGCTGTCGTCCGAGTTCGACATCAGCCGCGAGCGCGTGCGCCAGATCGAGGTGCGCGCCTTCGAGAAGGTGCAGGACGCGGTCAAGGCCGCCGCCAAGCGCCAGACCCAGGCGCTGCGCACGATTGAGGCGCAGCCGGCGGCGTAAGGTTAGCTAAGGCAACAAAAAATCAAGGCGGCGCCAGGAAACCTGGCGCCGCCTTTTTTGTGGCTGATTGGGAGTTGGCGAACGGGGGCGACAGCCAATCTCCCCCCTTGCGGGCCCCTTGCGGGGAGATCCGCAGTTCACCGGCGGCGCTCGCCACAAAATACGGCCCCCGCACAAAAATACCCCTCAAAGCCCGTTCAGCGGAAATTTCAGGTATCGCCGGCCATTCGCTTCAGGTTCGGGCAGTCTCCCGCCATTCATGTTGACCTGCAGCGCGTGCAGGATCAGCCTCGGCATCGGCAGCGTCCTGTCGCGCGCCTCGCGCAGGGCGACGAACTCGGCCTCGCTGCGGGCGGCGGCAAGATGGGTGTTGGTCGCCTTCTGTATGGCGACCGTGCTTTCCCACAAAGGTTCGCGGCCGCCGGCCTGATAGTCATGGCCGACGAACACCCGCGTCTCGTCCGGCAACGCCAATATGTCCTGGATCGAGCGCCAGAGCCGCGCGGCACT
>NZ_RZTF01000205.1:0-2590 GCF_004023175.1 Mesorhizobium sp. M7A.F.Ca.MR.362.00.0.0 | reverse complement strand
CGGCCCTGCCGCCGGGAAAGTCCGTCCTCGCCGTGCCGCTGTCGGGCATGAACAGCGTGTCGTGGATGAAGGCGGCATCGCCGATCACATAGGTGATCGAGGCCAGCGTGTGTCCGGGCGAGAACAGCACCTTGACCGGAAGGGTACCCACTTGGAAGGTTTCGCCTTCTCTAAACAGCCTGTCCCACTGCGAACCGTCGGCGGGAAAATCCGGCCAGTTGTAGATCGCTTTCCACAGTTTCTGGACCTCGATGACCCTGTCGCCGATCGCCGTCGGCGCGCCGGTCTTCTCTCTCAAGTAATGCGCCGCCGAGAAATGGTCGGCATGCGGATGGGTATCGAGGATCCATTCGACGCTCAGTCCCTGCTCGCTGACGAAGTCGAGCAGGACATCGGCATTCGTCGTTGCCGTGGCACCGGATTTCTCGTCGAAATCGAGGATCGGATCGATGATGGCGCATCGCTTCGTCGCCTGGTCGGCGACGACATACTGGATGGCGCCGGTCGGCTTGTCATAGAAGCCGCTGACCTGCGGCCTGGCCAAAGCTACGTCCAATTCCGGCTTCCCCAACACCCCTTAGCCGGCAGGAATGATTTTCTCTGACGGCATCCGAAAGGAGCATGGTTGTCCGCTCGGGTGAGCCAGTCAAGTATCCTTTCGCTCGCGGCGACAGGAAAGCCAAAAACTGTTCCGAGCGGTCAGGCCGACGGCTGCTTGGTCTTCCGCAGATACGGCAGGATGGTCTCATAAGCGCCGAAGCGTTTGATTGCATCCTCGTTGGAAACGGCCGCGGTGATGATCACGTCCTCGCCCTGCTTCCAGTTCGCCGGCGTCGCCACTTGATGCTTGGCGGTGAGCTGCATGGAATCGACCGCGCGCAGGATCTCATCGAAATTGCGCCCCGTGGTCATCGGGTAGGTCAGCACCAGTTTGATCTTCTTGTCCGGTCCGATGACGTAGACCGAGCGCACTGTGGCGTTGTCGGCGGGCGTGCGGCCCTCCGACGTCTCGCCGGCACCGCCCGGCAGCATGTCGTAGAGCTTGGCGACCTTGAGGTCCTTGTCGCCGATCAGCGGATAGTTCACCGAATGACCGGTCGCCGTCTTGATGTCGTCCTGCCACTTGCCGTGACTTTCGACCGGATCGACCGAAATGCCGATGATCTTGACGTTGCGCTTCTTGAACTCGCCTTCGAGCCCCGCCATCGTGCCAAGCTCGGTCGTGCAGACCGGCGTGAAATTCTTCGGGTGACTGAACAGGATCGCCCAACCGTCGCCGATCCAGTCATGGAATTTGATCGTCCCTTGCGTGGTCTCGGCGGTAAAATCCGGCGCAATGTCGTTGATACGAAGGCTCATGGTACATCTCCCCTGTAAACGGAACCGTCGGCAGCGAGGAACGGCACGCGGCAACCCACGCCACCATCAAGCTGTCCCGCCCGGCATCGTTGCATCTTAGCGCAAAAATCGTGGCTGCAAGATAATATGAAACTCTTGTCGGCGGCAGGCGAGCATTTTTATGCTGCCGAATGCGCGGCGCGCGGATGAGAGCCTGGGGCTGGACAGGAAAGGTTCTGTCTCAGCTCTTGTTGACCGCCAGCGTCACAGTCAGGTCTTCCATGCGCTGTGCCAGCGCGCCGAGCGCATTGGTGAGCACGCTATCGCTCTTGTCGGCCTTGGTCAGAGCCTCGTCGCGGGTCTTGCGCAAGGTCAGCACTTCGCTTTCCATGCCCTTGACGCGTTTCTGCAACTCCGAGAGTTCATCCATCACCATGATGCCGGCCATAACGGTCAGCCGCTGATCGCCGATCTCGCCGAACGAGTCCTTCAGGTGTGAAACATAGCGGTCGAAGCGTTCGGCAAGGTTGATCAGATGCTCTTCCTGGCCCTCGTCGCAGGCCATGCGATACTGCTTGCCGTCGATTGAAACCGTGACCTGTGCCATCGGGCCAGCTCCTATCTGTCCAACACGGCGCGGATGGTTTCCATGGCAGTCACCAAACGTCGCGAGACTTCCTTGTTGGCATCTTCCAGCCGTTCGGCGCGCGCTTCGGAATTATCGAGTTCCTGCGCCAGCCGCGAGCGATCGGCATTCATCCGCTGCACCTCGGCCTCGGCTTCGGAGTAGTCGCGTTCATGCTCGAGCTTGGCCGCGACGGCGTTTTCCAGCCCCTCGATGGCCTTGCCCAGCCTCGCGATGACTTCCTTGAGTGTGGCTTCCCCGGTCATGGCCTTCGTCCTGTGCCCTGCCCATCACCGAATCGTTCACGTTCAGAACGCGTTATCCCTGAAACATTAGGCACCGGGTGAAGGCAACGTCAACAAAGCTCTCGCGACTGTCCCCCGCTAACGCTAATGTAGGTCCGCCGCCGGCATCACAAGACCGGCAAATGTGCACCCGATTTGTTGACTAAAAGCCCGCGCCTGCTATGTGTCGCGCACCCTTTTCAAGGGCTCTCCCAAGCCCCCAAACCCCCACTTCTGGAGGAACCATGACGTCGCGTGAACAACATGACCGGATGGCCAATGCGATCCGCTTTCTCTCCATGGACGCCGTCGAGAAGGCAAATTCCGGCCATCCAGGCCTGCC